>JBDUCF010000346.1:0-3533 GCA_040003545.1 Pyrinomonadaceae bacterium
TTCGGCGACGGCAACAAGATGTTTACATTCGTCATCTGGGCAGACGAGGCGGAAGCTGGCCAATAGTTAATTTTTCCCTCAGGCTGTCCGCGCAATCCCGCATTGTTGTTTTTCGATTGCAAGATAAGTTCTCTTGTTGGAAATCATCAAAAGCGTGGTAATAATGGTTCGCTCTCCTCTTGCCCTTAAATCCCCCCACTTAAGATCGGCACTTAGATTTATCGCGGAGGAAAAATCATGCACATAAAACTTAGAATGTTAGCGGCACTTGTCGTGGCTTGTATTTCTTTGGTCGGAATGCAGGCTATCGCGTCAGCGCAGGGGCGCAGTGGTGGTCATGCTCAGGGTGGGCCCCCGGCAGGTCGTTCCGGCGGCGGACCCCCGGCAGGAGTAGGAGTAGACAGAGGGATTAACACATCCTCAGATCGTTCGAATGGGCGTGCCGACACAGGTCGCGATACGGCATCGGATCGATCGAATGGACGATCCGACCAGGGTCTTGAGCGCGCGCACTTGCGGCGTGAGAACGCCGAACGCGCCGACCGTGAACTCAACGATCATCGGGGAATGGCTGCGAGCCTGCACACAACCGCCAACGATTTACGGGCTGGTTATCAGGCAGCGCTGTTAACTAATCCCTCTTTGAAGTTTGGTCAGTATGTAGCGGCGACCCGAATCGCTGCGCATCTTGGTGCCACCAACCCAAACATTACACGAGCGGCGATTCTCACCGGTCTTGCCAATGGCAAGAGCATTGGACAGACGCTTCACGACCTGGGTGTTAGTGATCGAGAAGCCAAAGAAGCAAAGAAACGCGTTGAGCGCGAAATAAAAGCGGCCAAGAGATCCTAGAGATCTAAAAGCAGCGAATAAGAATGGCGGCTGAAAGTCTTTTGACCTTCAGCCGCCATTCTTAATTATTCTCGTCGAAAAACCGAGGCGTCCCAAACCCGCTCGCAAGCCGCGCCAGAGCGCTCCCCGGCATTTAGCTCCGTTCAAACAGGCGCCGAATGATCTGCGGTAACAGCAGCGAAGTTTGTGTCAGGCTGCCGCTGGTAAAGCGCCGTGCCAAGCCGCCAAATAAACGCCCTGCTTGAGGCGAATAGCGAAACCACCAAACGTCAGGCAGGAACGAAAAGCGGTTCACGTGAATATGCTGCGGCGCCACCAGCTCCAACAATCCCATGCGCCCGTGCGTTCTGCCCAGGCCGCTCTGCTTCATTCCACCCCAGGGAGTTTGGGCGATGCCGTGCGTGTACATGACTTCGTTGACCATCACGGTGCCGGCATCGATCTGTTCGGCAAGTCTTTTGCCGCGCGCAATATCTTTCGTCCACACACTGGCCGTCAAACCGTAAACGCTGTCGTTGGCGAGCCGCACCGCTTCTTCGTCGCTCTTGAAAGTCATCACCGGCAGCACCGGACCGAAAGTCTCTTCGCGCATTACTTCCATCGTATGATCGACGCCTGTCAGTACGGTTGGTTCATAAAATGATCCGGAAAGGTCCTTAGCCCGGCGGCCGCCGGTTAGCACCCTTGCGCCCCGGGCGATCGCGTCATCGATGTGTTCAGCAACAATACTGAGCTGGCGCTCGCTGGACATCGATCCCACGTCTATATCGCTCTTCGTTCCGATGTCCTGCTTTAGCTTTTGGGTCTCGGCCATGACGCTTTCAATGAACCGCGGCGCAATCTGCTCCTGCACATAACATCTTTCCACTGAAGCGCAGGCTTGGCCGGCATTAGCAAACGCTCCCCATACAGCGGCGCGCGCCGCGTTCCTGATGTCGGCGTCCTCGAGTACGATCATCGGATCCTTGCCGCCCAGCTCCAGCACCACCGGTGTCAGAGTTTTTGCGGCCGCTTCCGCAACACGTTTGCCGGTTGCCACACTTCCGGTGAACATAAGTTTATCGGCGCCCGCTGTAACCAGGGCCGCGCCGGTCGAGCCATCTCCGGTTACAATTTGCAGGAGTTCGTCGGCAAGGCCCGCGCGATCGAAGACGTCTTTAATCTTCAAACCTGTCAGCGGTGTCAACTCGCTGGGCTTCAGCACCACGGCGTTGCCTGCCATCAGGGCCATCACTACTTCGTCCAGAGGCGTAGCCCAGGGGAAATTCCAGGGCGAAATGATTCCCACCACACCGAGAGGCTTGTAAATAATCCGCGACGAGCGGCCCATCAAACCGTACTGACCGATGTCGATCTTTTGCGGACGCAGGAGTTTTTCCGTTTGTCGCGCAAAGTACTGCATGAGATCCAGCGTGGGCACTATCTCCATCGCGATGGCTTCGGAAACCGGCTTGCCGGTTTCTCTCGAGATCAATGTGGCGATCGCTTCCATTTCGTCGAGCACGATGGTTCGGGCCTGCATAACCAATTGAGCCCGCTCGCGAAAAGTTGTTTTGGCCCAGGCGCGTTGCGCCTCACGCGCGAGGGCAACGGCGGAAGACACGGCTGCACTTGAGGTCAGAGGCGCGCGCCCGACTTCTTCGCCGGTGGCCGGATCGTAGGAAATGATCTCGGCAGTATTTTCTATTGGGGGTGGACGGGTATGTGCGCTCATAGAAAGGCCGATTATCTATCAAAGCAGCCGTGGGAGCTAGCCGGATATGGAGCGCGGCGCCCTGCCCCAGCGGAAATAAGCAGCGGGGGCAAGCCCGCCTTCCTGACTGCGAGTAGATGGTGTTGATTAAGACCTCAATCTTAAATATCAAAGTTTCAACTGGGAGCACGTGCAGTCAGGAAGGCGGGCTTGCCCCCGCTCTTTCAAGCACTCGACTGCATTTCCGCGCTGCCTGATCCCTCAGGTACAATAGGCCCCCATTCTTAATAGAACCCGATCGAGGAGAAGCTCCAATGCCAAGACCGCAGCTTGCCGAATTCATGCGCCGCATGGACCAGAATTCCATCGCTATCATTCCTGCCGCGCGCGAGGCGACCCGTTCCAACGACACGAACTATCGCTATCGCCAGAGCTCTGACTTCTTTTATCTGACCCGGTTTGAAGAGCCTGAGGCCATAGCCGTGATCGCGCCAGGAGGGGAACGGAAATACACCTTGTTCGTCCGGCCGCGCGATCCCGAGCGCGAGATCTGGGACGGCCGTCGCGCGGGTGTCGACGGCGCGAAGCAGGAGTATGGCGCCGATGAAGCCTTTCCTATAGCCGAGTTTGAAGAGAAGCTTGCCGATATTCTCAACGGCCCCGAAAAACTCTATTACCGCCTCGGTGACGGTAACCCGAGTCTTGACGAAACGATCATTCGCCAGCTTGCCAGCGTGCGAACTTTGAATCGCAAGCCTATCAGCGTGCCGCATACCATCATCGACTCAGCCTCGATTATTCACGAGATGCGCGTCGTTAAGAGTGAAGAGGAGATCGCAATCATGCAGCGGGCCGCCGACATCGCCGCCGAAGCCCACGTCGAAGCCATGAAAGCTGCTCGCCCGGGAATGAAGGAGTATGAAATTGAAGCTCTGGTGGAACAAATCTTTCGCAAAGCCGGGGCGGCCGGACCGTCGTACACCTCAAT
>JBDUCF010000347.1:0-3520 GCA_040003545.1 Pyrinomonadaceae bacterium
ACGCTGCAATTATCAATCCGATTAGCGCAGGCTCGCGCGAAGGGCTTTGGAAGATTTTCGACGTAGGGGTGATCGATGGACTTGTGAACGGGTTGGGCCGCATCGTAACTGATATCGGCGGCCTCGCGCGCTATCTGCAAAGCGGCTTTGTGCGCGGTTATGCCGCGATAATCCTGCTGGGGGCGCTGCTGGTTATTGGCTATTTCGCCTACATGGGCGTTCACGGCCTTCAGTTACTGGTCCGCTAGCAATGCAAAATTACGTGCTCACGATATTAATTCTCCTCCCGGTTGCCGGCGCCCTTACGCTGGCGGGCTACACGCTCGTGCGCGGTGATAAGCCTGACGATTACAGATGGATTGCGCTGGTTGTTTCAATCGTTACCTTTGCGCTCTCGTTGTTTTTGATTGGCGGCGCGGGAGCCAGTCTTTCGTCCTTCCGCTTTGAACAGAATGTGTCGTGGATTCCGTCAATCGGCGCGCACTATCACCTTGGAGTTGACGGCATCAGCTTGTGGCTCGTCCTGTTGACAACGCTCTTGATGCCAATCGCAATTCTGTCGAGCTGGATAGCTGTCAGAAAGCGGGAGCTTTCTTATTACATTTTCCTGCTGCTGTTGGAAGCGGCGATGATTGGCGTGTTCGTCTCGCTTGACTTGCTTCTGTTCTACGTTTTCTTCGAAGCCTCGCTGGTGCCCATGTTCTTCCTGATCGGCATATGGGGCGGCGAGCGGCGCATTTATGCGGCGGTGAAGTTCTTCATTTATACGGCGGTCGGTAGCCTGCTGATGCTGGTGGGAATCATTGCGCTGTATTTCATTTACGGCTCGTTCGACTATGCGACCATCATTGAAGCGATGAAGCAGGCGCCTAACCTTCTGTCAGCCCGAGCGGAGTTTTGGCTGTTCCTGGCTTTCGCGCTGGCCTTCTGTATAAAGGTGCCGCTGTTTCCCTTTCACACCTGGTTACCGGACGCGCATACCGAAGCGCCCACCGCCGGTTCAGTAATCCTCGCCGGGGTCCTGCTCAAAATGGGAACGTACGGTCTGCTGCGATTCAATTTCGGACTGTTTCCCAGAGCTTCGCGCGACTTTGCCTGGATCATGATCACGCTGGCTGTTATAGGAATAATCTATGGAGCACTGGTCGCAATGGTCCAACCGGACGTGAAGCGGCTGGTCGCCTATTCCTCGGTCAGTCATATGGGATTTGTGGTGCTCGGTTTATTTTCTTTCACCGCGCAAGGCATGCAGGGCGCGCTATATCAAATGCTGAATCATGGCGTCTCGACCGGCGCGCTGTTTCTTTTTGTCGGCATGATCTACGAGCGAAGACACACGCGAAAGATCAGCGACTTCGGCGGCCTGGCGCGGCCCATGCCATGGTTCTCGGCGTTATTCGTTTTTGCGTCGCTATCATCGATAGGCTTGCCTTTTTTGAACGGCTTCGTCGGCGAGTTTCTGATCATGCTGGGCGCGTGGACCTCTCTGGCAATCCGCCACACCTGGATCGTAACCGGACTAGCGGCCACCGGCGTCATCTGGGCCGCGGTTTACATGTTGTGGATGCTGCAGCGCGTCGTGTTCGGCACCAGGACCAGCGAGGAAAACGCGCGGCTGCGCGATCTCGACGCGCGCGAAGTTGGATTGCTGGTCCCGCTACTCGTGTTAATGCTCTTTATGGGAGTTTACCCGCGACCTTTTCTCAGCAGGGCCAGCCGCAGCATCGAGGCCGTGCGCGCTCGAGTGCTTACCGAACGGTCCGGAGGTTCATACGAAGCGGCTGCATTGCCGGAAGGCAAGGATGTGAAAAAGCACGGACGGCCGTAGAGTTTATGAAAGTTTTATTGGTCACTATCTTACTTTGTGCTTTCTTGTCAGTTGTCGCTCAGCCGGCTGAGATAACGCCAGGACCTGCGCCGGCAACAGAGCCGACGCTCAAGCTAACCGGTATCGATGGACAGAAGTATGATCTGGCACAGATGCGGGGCAACGTGGTGCTGGTTTCGTTCGGCGCTACCTGGTGCGTTCCCTGCAGTCAGGAGCTGCGCGCACTGGAAGACTTGAAACGCGAATATAAAGACAAGCCGGTAAAGTTCTTCTGGGTCAGCATAGAAGGGCCGGATGCCGTTTCCGACAAAGAATTACAAAAGTACGCGCGCGAAAGAAAGCTGACTTTCCCTGTGCTTCGCGATCCGACGCAAATGACGTTTGGCCAATTCTCCAGACGCATCCGCTTGCCGATGATTGTGTTCTACGATAAGGCAGGCCACGTTGATATGCCGGTGCATTTTGGCATGGCGGCGGCTGAAGTTTACAAGAGCCGGATGCGCGAGCGTCTGAACAAACTGTTGTAGCAGAACCGAATACGATGCCTCTATTGCCAGCACTTCAGGCCCTGACGCCCGACGTCAACCTTTGGCTCATCATGCCCGAGTTAATCGTCGGTCTGGCGGCTGTTGTGGTGATGCTGGTGGACGCCTTCGCGCGCCCGCGGCAACGCTGGCTAACTGGCGGCCTTTCGCTCGCCGCACTGGCTGGTGCGGCTATCACTTCAATTTGGTTGGGGCTCGACTGGGCCGGTCCCCGGACCGCCTTCAACGGCATGATTGTCCTGGACGAGCTGCGCCTCGGCTTCACCTTCATCTTTCTGCTGGTCTCGGCACTAACCATTCTGATCTCAATGATCTGGGTCGAGCAGGAGAAACTGCCGGCGGGCGAGTTTCATGCGCTCCTGCTCTTCGCCACCTGCGGCATGATGTTAATGGCCTCGGGCGGCGATTTGGTTATCATTTTTCTTGGACTTGAGATTCTCTCTATCGCTACCTATGTCATGGCCGGTTTTCGCCGCACCGACGTCCGCTCCAACGAGTCGTCCATGAAGTACTTCATTCTCGGCTCATTCTCATCAGCGTTTCTGCTTTACGGGATCGCTCTGATCTATGGGGCCACGGGCACTGAAACCGGATTGCCGGGCACAACCAACATAACCGAGATTGGCGCGCGACTAAGCCAGTCGCTCTATCCATCGCTGCTGTTTGCGGGCGCCGCAATGCTCCTCGTCGGTTTTGGTTTTAAGGTTGCCACCGCGCCTTTTCACGTTTGGACTCCGGACGTTTATGAAGGCGCGCCCACTCCGGTAACTGCATTTATGGCGACTGGATCAAAGGCCGCCGGCTTCGCCTCATTCCTGCGCGTCTTCCTGATTGGCTTCCCCGTAGCCGCGGTAACGGCCAGCACTGCGGGCTACGCGCACAAGACATGGCTCGGCACTCTGGTTGTCCTCGCTGTCTTGACGATGACAATTGGAAACGTTGTGGCCATTGTGCAGAACAACGTAAAGCGCATGCTGGCATACTCTTCGATCGCGCATGCAGGCTATGCTCTGGTGGGATTCGTTGCCGCGGGCGCCAGCGCTGATCTGGATCAACGGCATGCCGGCGTCGCTGCCGTGGTTTTCTACATGTTGACCTATGCCATCATGACGCTGGGCGCATTTGCAGTCGTGACGCTGATTGCGCG
>JBDUCF010000348.1:0-3506 GCA_040003545.1 Pyrinomonadaceae bacterium
ATCCTTCCTTCAGCACACTGTTCCACTGTTCACGCAGCACCCTATACTCGGCTTGTGGTTCTCGCGTCTCGAGAGGTATCCATTGACCATTCTCGAGTTTCACACCAAACCCAGGGGCTGACTGGAGCCTCGGCTCCGGCGGCAGACTTTCCTGCTCGCTCATCGCCATTGGTCCGGCCGGAGAAGCCCCCTCCTTTTTCACTTCTTTCGCGTTGAAAAAACCGAAAAGCAGCCACATAAGAAGGTAGACACCTATCGTCATCACCACTAACCCGGCCACAAATTTTAGAATCGCAGGCACGTTTACGTCGCTCATTTCGTGAGTGACGTCGACATTCCTCACATGCGACACATCCGGTGTCTCCGCGGCGTGCCCATGACTGTTGCCGTTATGTCTTATCTTCGCCATTGCCTACTCGCCGCGCTTAGTTAGATTCCTGTTTCTGCTCCGGTTAGTGGCCAACGTGTGCCTGTGATTGTTCCAGCAGTGCGGCAAACTGTGGATCGTTTACCGGCATCAAGGGCCGCTTACTCAATTGCAGAGCGAAAACTGCTAACCAGATACCGCCGATACCGATCGGCGCCACGAGGTCCATCCAACTGACATGAAAACGATTAGGACTGAATTCCGGAGCAATCATCCAAAAAAGATCGATCATGCGCATAACCAGTATCAAACCGGCTAGCATGAGCAGCTTGCGGGCGTTGCGCTTCAACGAGGCCGATAGCAGCAACAGAAACGGGAAAGCGAAATGAAAGAAGATCACGCTCAGTGCAATCACGCCCCAGCCGCCCCGAAGCCGCGGCAGGTACCACTGAATTTCTTCCGGCAAATTGCCTGACCAGACGATGAGAAACTGCGAAAATGCAAAGTAGGCCCAGAGCATCACGAAAGCCAGCATCAGCTTGCCCAAATCCTGAAAGTGATTCGGTCTCATCACGCGTGACATTGGTTCCCGGTTAGCCAGGAAAGCCATCACAGCAATTACAAACGCCAGCGCGCTTAATGCCCAGGCTGCTACGAAAAGAAGGCCATAGATGGTCGAAAACCACTCCGGATTGAGCGACATGGCCCAGTCGACCGATGCAAACGTTATCGTAAGTACCATGAGCGCCAGGCCGGGACCACCGATCATCTGCGTTCGCCGGTTGACCCGTCGGTCGTTTCTAACGTCCTGCTCTGTAGACCATTTGTTTAATAAGAAAGCGACCACGAACCAAATCCCAAAGTATAAGACCGCTCGCCCGGTAAAGAATGGGAGATTCAAATACAGATGGGCCTTCTCGGCGAGTGCGGGAGTCTTTGACATCTCCTCATGATGCGTCCAGGGGTAAATATGGTGTGCACCGAGGATGATCGGAATGAATAGCAATGCCATGAGCGGCAAAGTTTGCGTTGCCGCTTCGAGGACGCGACGAATCACCAGTCCCCATGCACCACCGGTCAAGTGTTGCAGCAGCAAAAGCGCCAGGCAGCCGAGTGTAATGCCAATCCAAAACAGGTAGCCCACCAAATACGAGCGAAAAAACTGCCCGCGATCCACAAAGGCCCCGACCATTAACAACACCAGAAAGATGACGCCCAGGATGAGCGCGATTCGCTGTAAGCGCGCTATCTCCGGGGGAGATGCGTAGGGGCCGTTCCTCACTGGTTGTGGCCTCCGTTTGGCGTTGCAGTTGGACTTACGGGCTGTGCAGTCGGCGTCGCCTCAATGGTTTGCTGGCTCAACTGCAGCGCCCGCACGTAAGCGATGATTGCCCAGCGATCCTGTGCTTGAATCTGTGGCGCGTATGAAGGCATGGCTCCCCAGCCATTAGTAATCGCGTCAAAGTAGTGGCCAACGGGCGCCTGCCGCAGATTATCGGCATGAAAGGAGGCGGCGCGGCGAAGACCGCGTCTCACAACCATTCCGTCTCCATTGCCTGTCAAGCCGTGGCATGCCGAACAGAAAATCTCGTATCGCTCCTTGCCTCGCCTAACAACCTCCTGGGTAACCGGAAAGGGAAAAGTGTCCAGGTCATCGGGATATGCTGAAACGCCTTGAGTTGCGGTTGTGCCTGCCGCCACAGTGGCTGTCGCTGGCGCAGCCTGTCGATTTGGCGCAGCTTGTTGACCAGCCGGCGCGGACGTTCCAGATTGAGCACCGCTCTTCTTGCCGGTGAAGAACTCCCCGTCAGCTTTGAGATAGCCCCTGGGAACGGTCCCGGCCACCGGCGGCCGCGATGAAATCCCGTCCCTGAAAAAAGAGGATGAGCGAAACGGTTTCATACGGGGTTGGTCCTGCATGTCCTGACGACAACCGGCAGCGAGCAGTAAGCACTGAGCCATGATCAGTCCGAACATGACGCGGAGACACGGAGACGCGGAGACACGGGGAAGCGGCGCACCTCTACGTTTCTCCCTGTCTCCGTGTCTCCCCTTCTCCGTGTCTCGTTTTCGTCTAGACTTCAACATCCGTAACTTCCTTCGGCTCCAGACTCTTCATGAAACTCAGTACTTCATCATGGTTGTATCTGGGATCGTTCGCTTCGATCACCAGGAAGAAATGGTCGCGCGTGGCGAGGGCAAAATTGGGTGCATTGAAAACTGGGTGATAGGGCTGCGGTAGTTTGTTGAGCGCCAGCATCCCGAAGACTGCTGCAAGGGCCGCGCACAGAATTGTGACCTCGAACGTAATAGGAATAAACGCCGGCCAACTGTTAAATGGTTTACCGCCAACATTGAGCGGATACTCAAACACTGAGAGGTAATACTGCATAAAGAACCCGCCGAGTGCTCCAATGATGCCGCCGATCAATACAATGACCGGGAGTCCTGTGCGGTGAAAGCCAATTGCCTCCCACAATTCTTCTATCGGATAAGGCGAGTAGCCATTGATTCTCCGGTAGCCCGCTTCGTAGGTGCGACGCGCGGCGGCAACTAAATCACTCGGGTTATCAAACTCGGCCATCACGCCATAGAGCGATGGGGAGACGGGGCGACGCGGAGACCCGGAGACGGGGAGATGGGGCGATTGGGCGATTGGGCGACGCGGAGACGCGGAGACGTCCTCGTCTTCCGAATTGTATGACTCACCGCGTCTCGTTTTGTCTTTTTCGTCTTCAGCCATTAACTAAAACTTTCGTTTGTAGCTCAACTCCTACTCCATCCGCCTCCAGGTTTCCGCGTTCCCGTTTCGCCCCTTCGCCGTTTCTCCCCATCTCCTTTTCGCCGTTTCTCCGCGTCCCCGTGTCTCCGAATCTCCCTTTCTCCCAATCGCCCTTTCGCAATCTACTCTTCCTCCACCTCCGCTTCCGGCAAGATCGTTCGCATTTCAAAGATTGAAATAATCGGCAGGAACCTGATGAATAGGAATAAAAGCGCAAAGAACAAACCAATGGTGCCGATGAACATCGAGAAGTCCCAGACGGTCGGGGAATACATGCCCCAGGATGATGGTAAGAAATCTCGGTGCAGACTAGTGACGATGATCACAAAGCGCTCGAGCCACATACCGATGCTTACC
>JBDUCF010000349.1:0-3500 GCA_040003545.1 Pyrinomonadaceae bacterium
CCGAGCCGG
This sequence comes from Pyrinomonadaceae bacterium, assembly GCA_040003545.1. Lineage (GTDB taxonomy): Bacteria > Acidobacteriota > Blastocatellia > Pyrinomonadales > Pyrinomonadaceae > DASXRU01. Next base: position 10 of record JBDUCF010000349.1, read on the forward strand.
ATGAGATCGCTTTTACCACCAACACCTCCTCCGGAATGAACGTCATCGTCGATGCGCTGGAGGACCGGGGCAAGGTCATCTCCTGCGACCTCGAGTTTCCAGTTACGACAATTCCCTGGATGCATCGCGGCATCGAGGTTCAATTACTTAAGTCCGTCAATGGGGAGTTGCAAATCGATGACATAAGGAAAGCAATGGCCAGGGCGACCGGAGTGATTGCGCTCAGCCATGTTCAGTTCTCAAATGGATTTCGCGTTGATCTTGAAGAGTTGGGTCAGGCAAAAGGCAATCATGCGTTAGTGGTAAACGCCAGCCAGTCAGCAGGAGTTTTCGAAATCGATGTCAAACGAATGGGCATCGACGCGCTTTGCGCGACGGGACATAAATGGATGTGCGCTGGATACGGATCGGGCTTTGTCTATCTCAGCCGGGAACTGTCGGAGCGGTCGCGGCCGCGCGCCATTAGCTGGTTGAGCGTCATCGAACCTTTTGCGATGCGCAACGACGCCATCGAGCTGCGCCATGACCTGGCCGCTCGTGTCGAGCTCGGCTGCCCGACCTTTGCCGGAATCTTTTCGTTGGGAGCCGCGACGGATCTTATCGCCGCGATTGGGATGGCAAATGTTCAAGCGCAAGCGTTGTCGCTCAATAAGATTCTTACCGAACGTTTGCTTGAAGCGAGCTGGCAGGTGCTTTCGCCATTACGCGAGGAAAGAACGCGATCGGCAGAGACCCTGGTGGCCACGGAAAATCCCCGGCGCGCCGCAACTCAACTCCTGCGAAGCGGGGTCATCGTCACGGAAAAGCCGGAAGGTATTCGCGTGGCGACCCACTTCTTTAATAATGAAGACGATATTGGTCGATTGATTGAAGGGCTGGATGGAGTCCGCGCTTAGGTTCACTTCAAACCAACTAACTAAGTAGGTGCCGGCCGCCTGACACAAATTTCTACCGGCAAAGATCCCAATAACAGGATGGTTGGTCAGTATGAAATTCTCATTAGCACCGCACTTCAGTGCGGTGATCATAAGGGACGATACGACCCTAAACCGTTGAAACGGTTAGGGGATTCAACAGATCGCCGCTAACACCTGGCTGAAGCCCGGTGCTAATGAGATTGGCGACTCGTTATCCTGAGATCACCGCGCCTTCTTGCGCGGTTTCTGTTTCGCCCGCCGCGGAAGACTTTGCGATGACCTGGCAAAATGGTCCCGACACAACTTCAGAAACGACTGACTAATCGGGGACTCATATCCACCTACCAGACGCGCCAATCCCAACTCCCAATTTATTTGCGCGCCTTCAATCCACCAGGCTACTAATTTGCCGGCACTGATTTCCTCGCGCGCGGATTGCAGGGGAACAATTCCCACGCCCATATCTGCTTCAACCATGCGCTTGATTGCCGCCAGCCGGCTCAACTCCATCCCTATGGTCAGGGAGACGCCGGCCTGCGCGAAAAAGTTGTCAATCAAACGGCGAGTGTTGCCGCCGCGTTCCCCAAGAATTAGTTTCTCGCCGGCCAACTCGTAGGCGCTGACTACGCGTTGCCTGGCCAGCTTGTGGCGCGGGCAAGCAATCGCGACCAGCTCGTCCTGGCTGAGTCTTTCGGTTTGGATCCCGCGAGCTTCCACCGGCAAAGAAACGAAAGCGAGATCGAGTTCACCGCCGAGGATTTGTTGGACCAACGAGTCGCTCGTACCTGAAGTAACGGTAATGTCAGCGGCCGGATGAAGCGACTTCATCTGCTTCAGTAGCAGCGGCAGTTGATCTGTATTGATCATGGCGGAAGCACTGCCGATGCGCAGGCGGCCGCGCTCAGCTCCAGCCAGGGCGCTGATTTCTTCAACAGCGGCGTCGTGCTCGCGCAGGATCACCCGGGCCCGCTCGAGCAGTTTTTCTCCTGCTTCAGTAAGCATGACCCGGCGGGGCGCACGCACAAAAACTCTGGCGCGCAACTCTGTTTCCAATTGCCGGATCTGCATGCTAATGGCCGCCTGCGTTACGTGAACGCGCCGGGCGCCGGCCGTAAAAGTTCCGGACTCCGCAATCGCAAGAAAAGCCTTTAGTTGTCTTATTTCCATCCTGGCCTCTATTAGCTGTGATTGTTACGTAGATAAGATCTTTTAGTTTCCATTATAGATTCGGTGTCAATAGAATTGGTAGCACTCGCCCCGGGGTTGGGTCAGTTTCCGCTTTCCGTATTCACATGTCCGCAAAACTACCTCCAATCGATCTTCCCCACCGGCCCCTTCCCACCCGCGACTTTGTAGTTGGCGTGGATGGCGGCGGCTCAAAGACACGGGCAGTGGTCCTCGATAGCGAACAGCGCGTGGTGGGTGAAGGGGCAGCCGGGCCCTCGAACCCTCTGCGGGTGGGTATCACCACCGCAGCCACAGCCGTCCGCGATGCGGTTGATAAAGCGAGCAACGCGGCCTCGATCAAGCGACACGAAATCGCTGCCATTGGAATCGGACTGGCTGGTGTCAGACGAAAAGACATTCGGGCCCGTATGCGCGAGGCATTGAGCGCTACGCTGGGGATAAAACAGATCGAGTTGGTAAGCGACGGTGATATTGCTTTGTATGGCGCCACGGATGGGCAGCCTGGCATCGTCGTGATTGCCGGCACCGGATCGATCTCCTGCGGGGTTAACCGGCAGGGAAAGCGCGTATGTGCAGGTGGATGGGGCCCGGTCGTGGGTGACGAAGGAGGAGGATCGTGGATTGCGCGGCGCGCTTTGCAGGCCGTGGCGCATGAATCCGACGAGCGTGGTCCAAAGACCATACTTACCGATGCGGCGTGTGCGTATTTTCATGTAGGGTTGCCCGAAGATTTATCCACCGCGATTTACGCGCCCACGATCACAAACGAGCGGCTCGCCGGCTTTGCCAAATACGTAATCGAAGCAGCGCGGTCCGGAGACGCGGTAGCGCGCGGCATCATGATTGACGCCGGCAAAGAACTCGGGAAATCAACGATTGCCGTGATGCGCAAACTACACATGGAAAACGAACGCTTCCAGGTAGCTTATGTGGGCGGCGTTTTTGCCGCGGGCGAAATGATTCTCGCCCCCTTGAGGGACGAGATTGTCCGCGTGGCCAAAAAGGCATTTATCGCGCCGCCGAGTTCTTCGCCCACCATTGCTGCTGCGCGTCTGGCCCGCGCACTCTTGACGGATCTAGCACTCGCTGTTTAGACAACAAGTTCAGGGTTTGAGTTTGAAGTTTCAGGTCCGTCGCTGTTAATTTGAAACCTGAAATCTTAAGCTTTGAAACTTATGAAGTTGCAAGATGTGAAAGACCTTCCGGTCACCGAACAAGAGAATCCGCGCACCGCAAACATCAGCTCGTTGTCGCCCGCTGAAATCGTGCGGCTGATGAATGCGGAAGACGCGCTGGTGGCCGGCGCGGTTGCGAAGGTGCTGAGTGATGTGGCGCGGGTCGTCGAAGGAATCGTAAATCGCCTGCGCGAGGGCGGGCGTCTTTTCT
>JBDUCF010000057.1:0-11778 GCA_040003545.1 Pyrinomonadaceae bacterium
CACGGCGTTAATTCCTTTGGACGAAAACGCAGCGTTATGGATATGCGGTGAAAGCGAATGGCTGATAGGATTTCCCATCAGGCCGAAAACCTGAGTTTGCGAATTGATTTCGCGAACGCGATAAAGCTCCGCCAGCTCCAGCGCGCTGACTTGCCCCGGCGCTGTCGCGTGATCGGAATCGAGGGAACCGTAGGTCAGAAACGCCCCCTGGGAAGGTCCCAGTATGCGGGTCGCAATTCCGGCCTGATCCATCGCGATCGCAATCACCTCGCGTCCTTCGTCGCGCGGGTGTTCGAGCAGACGAAATATTGGAATGCAGTCAGTCGCGTCATTGGCACGGACGGCGATTTTTAAAATGCGCGCCGGGGTGGTCGACAGACTATCGTAGATCTTACTGAGCTCCGCCGGCATGCCGGCAAAGTCATGATGCGAGCAGATGACGCGGCGCCAATCAATTGAGCCGGAAAGTTCTTTCTCTCCGGCGAGTTCGCTGACAATGTCAGTTTCGATGTCCACAAAGACTTCCTTGAAGGACAGCAACCGGCAAATCTCTGAGCGCCAAAACTCCAATCGCCTGCCCCGCTCAATTGTCTGGCGCCCGCCTTCGTCCGCTGAACGAAGCGTGATGATTACAGGCCGCTTTGCGTCCTGAAGAAGGCTGACACACGCCGCAAACAAATTCTCTGAAGAAACATCGATCAGGCAATCGAGTCGCAACTCGATTATGTCCGCCACTTCTGCGGCGCGGGCCATCGCTTGCGTTAGCTCGCCGGCGCTTTGCTCGCAAACGACTGCGCAGATTCTGACTGAGTTATTATTGGTCATTCAGAAACTACATGAGGCCGATGCGGGCTACTGGTGTTCTTTGCGGGACGATGGGAACGAGTTTCAACTCCGCTCACTTGCAGTCAGGAAGGGGGCATGCCCCCGCTATTCTTGCTTCAAAGACAATGCAATGACAGCAGTCAGCCGGCGAAAAGCTCATGTGACAGGTATCGCTCCCCAAAGTCACAGATAATGCTGACGACGCGCTTCCCCTCCCCAAGCTCCTGCGCCAGATTCAACGCGGCCCAGGTGATCGCGCCCGACGAAATGCCGCAAAAGATTCCCTCTTCCCGTGCCAAACGCCGTGACATCTCCATGGCGTCGCCGTAGTCCACCCGCACAACCTCATCAACGACCGCCGGATTGTAGTTGCGCGGCACAAAGCCGGCTCCGATCCCCTGAATCTTGTTGAAGCCGGCGTCCCCTCCGGAAATTACGGGCGAGGCTTCCGGCTCGACCGCAACCACGCGCACCTTTCCGTTAAGCCGCTCTTTCAGCACCTGGCCCACGCCGGCGATTGTTCCTCCGGTACCCACTCCTGAAACAAAACCATCGATACGTCCGTCGGTGTCTTCCCAGATTTCTTCCGCCGTCGTTCGGCGATGGATTTCGGGATTCGCCGGATTATCGAACTGGCTGGGAATCCAGCTGTCAGGCGTACGCGCCGCAATCTGGTTAGCCTTCTCGATTGCCTCTTTCATGCCGCCCTGGTCCGGAGTCAAAACCACTTCCGCGCCAAGGGCCGTCAGCACCCGACGTCTTTCCACGGTCACCGTCTCAGGCAATGTCACAATCAACCGGTAGCCTTTGACTGCCGCAGCAAAGGCGAGTCCGATGCCTGTGTTCCCGGAAGTGGGTTCGATGATCACGGTGACGCCCGGTTTGATCCGGCCCGCACGCTCTGCGGCTTCGATCATCGCGGCGCCAATACGGTCCTTGACCGAATCCATCGGATTCTGGGACTCGAGCTTGACCAGCAGTTCCGCAGATGCGGGCGCAGGAATTCTGTTGAGGCGCACCAGCGGCGTGTACCCGATCAGTTCCAGCATGTTGTTCGCGATTTTTGGCCGTTGGGGCATACCGCAGCCTAATTAGAAGTGAATCAATATTGACGAAGAAGTCGAGAGACTATACCGCCCGGTCACAATCACGCGCAAGCAAGGGCGCCAGCCGGTACTGATGCATTTACAATGTACTGCATCAGTACCCGCCAGCCGTCTTCAGACGGCTTTCCCGGAGGGTTAATAGACCAGCGCTTTTAGCGCTGGGGTCAGACTGAGCACGCTGATCATCAGCGCGCTTCCAGCGTGCTTCTAATCAAAAGCTTTCTATTGCGGCTAAAGCCTCAGAGATAAGCCCGTTAAAAACGGGCTTTCGGACTTTGGCTGCGGCTTGACCCGGGCGTCAAACGCCCGGTCTAGTAACCCGGCGGGAAAGCCGCGGGAACGCGGCTAGAGAATTATCGGCACTAAAGTTGTGTCGCTGAATTGACCGGCAGATCATTTCTCCAACATTTGTTTCGCGCTGGATCCGCGAGTAAATCGTATTTCTACTCATCCCGCTCCGACTCAAGATGTCGGGTGGGCGCTTCGGCCCCGAGGTGTCGAGTGGTTCCCTCAGTAACGCTTGGAGGTGTCGGCATAAGCTGGGCGGTGTTGCGAGATGGCAACGCACGGAAGGGTTGCGGCGAGGATATCTCGTTAGACAGCGTAGCGGATTGTGCCGGCAAAGATTTGTCTTGTTGTTTGGCTTGTACAATTTGTGAAATGCCTTTGCCCAATAAGGCAAAGGCAGGTATCAGCATCCAGAACCACCAGACCTGTCCTCCCATCTCCCTGCCGAATAAGCCGATGGCCATCGCCACCAGGAGGAAACCTACGCCCATGGATATCTGTCTGATGCCATCGGCCATTGAGGGCGTAGCACTGCGCCGCCGCCTGCGGCGAGCCTCGCGGAGGGACTCGCCAAACGCGACCGCAGGGCTAGCCTCCGGCAGTTGGCCAGTCAGCGCCTGTGGTACAAGGCTTATGTTGGCGCCACAGGATCGGCAAAAGCTTGCCCCCTCCAGATTTTGCGTAGCGCATTTTGGACAAAACATTCGGGCCTCCTGTAATTGACGAATTGGTCCGGACGATGAGCCGAGTGCATGCGATCAAACGTACGACGCAACCCGACTGTTCCAAACTTCTATTTCAAGTTTACTGATTCCCCTCCCCGAACGTGGCAAGGATCAGACGGCGCGCCGACAATAACTCCGGCTAAATCCCTCTTCCCAAATGGATACGACGAAGGTCGCGTGTCTCCTGCTGCGGGACGATCGCCCGCTGTCGTATTGCTTCGTACAAAACTATGCCGGCCGCGACCGAGACGTTCAGTGATTCGATCCTGCCTCGCACGGGAATGCTTACCAGCGCATCGCAGCGTTCCCGCACCAGCCGATGCAAACCCGCGCCCTCTCCACCAAAGAACACTGCCGTGGGAACGGTCCAATCCCACGCGGTGTACTCCGTGCCGGCATCCGCTGATGTTCCCACCGTCCAGATATTTCGATCTTTCAACTCCTCGATCAGCCGCGTCAGATTCGCTACGCGGGCGACCGGCAGGTGTTCCAGTGCTCCAGCCGCCGTCCTGGCCACCGTTTCAGTCAGGCCCACTGCCCGCCGCTCAGTGGTAAACACTCCATGCACGCCCGCGCATTCCGCGGTGCGCAGAATGGCGCCGAAGTTTCGCGGATCGACGACACCATCCACAACTACCAACAGCGGTGGATCAATCGAGCCAAGTCGTGATCCAATGCTGTCCAGTAGTTCGTTCGCTTCCGCATATTTCGCCGCTGCAACTTTCGCGGTGACTCCCTGGTGATTGGCATTTGCCGTGGCCCGATCCAGGGCAATTCGCGGAGCGTGCCGCACCGGAATCCCCTTCGCCCGGGCCAGACTCATCAACTCATTTAAGCGATTATGGCGCGCGCCCTCGGCGATGGTCACCATTTCGATCGCCCGATGTCCGGCTCGCAACGCCTCGAGTACCGGAGCAACACCGTACAGTCCTCCCGCCGGCGCTTCAATACGCGCTGCCCTGGATATCTTTGCAGTAGTCGAAATCGATTCTCGCCTCGGCCGCGGCGTCTCGGATCTCTTTGAGCTTTTTGCCATGCCGGTCAAATACCCCGCAGCTTCAGGTAGTGACGCAGACGCGAGTATCGGGTGAACTGACTTTCGTTGTCCCTCCTGGTCACAGCTTTGATGTTATGTTTTCCCGGGCGCGCGCGGTGCCAGCCGCGCGCCGCTGTTTGTTGTTCCATTGGCCAGATTGCGCTCAGCAAATGGCGGATGCCAACGTAGGAATCATCAAACTCCGCCAACGGCGCTCGCTCACGCAGGATTGCCAGCAGCAAATCGTAGTTCCGGGAGGCAAGCAAACCCTTGCGCTCACCCAGGCACGAGAAATCAAAGCCTCCAGCCACAATACGCCAGCCACCATCCGGCTCTCTACCGTAGAGGTGGAGTACACCATCGTCGGAGCTTAGCTCGCGGGAATCGATGAGGTCGCGTTCGCCACCACGAAACTTGTTTTCTTCCGTTTCGACCTCTGTAACAAACAACCTGCCGGACACCATCAGAGAAACTTCGGCCCAGGGAATGCTGAGGAGAGAATCCGTGGCGGTTTCGCGAGCGAGAATTACATCGTCCTTTAGTTCGAGGGCACGAATTCTTTGAGGCGGTACCTTCTCAACTGCCAGATCAGCGTCCGGCACTATCAAGGTCTCTACTCCGAGCGCTCGTAGTCGCTCTTCCACCAACGAGGCCTCTTCGAAAGTTGCGGCGCGGGCCAGAGGCAACGCTTCGCCTTTGTTGAAAATTCGCCTTGTGTCTTCTAATTCCAGACGCAGTAGCGCGGCTATCTCAGCAAGTTGCGGCGGCGGCATATCATTCGGGTCGCGCCTGGTGAGAACCGTGTTATATCCCTGTTCCCACGACTCCAGCCGTCGTAGCGTGGGTTTTCGCAGAGGCGTGACGGCCTCGGTGCTCGGCAAGACTGCCTGGCAATACAAACAGTTTGTTCGCGTTGGGGGATTTGCGCGCAGGCAAGCGTCACACTTGACCATTTCCCCCGACGAAAAGCCGCGTAATTCCGTTTGCGGCGGCAGTTCGTTGAGCGTGGAAAGAGGATCTTCTTCTTGTGACAATTAGCCTGCTCCTTTCGCTGGATTATACGACGATGTCGGGCCCTTGTAATGCGCTAGCTGATGTTCCGCAGTCTGCTAGCTTGACTAGGCCATACCGCAACGGCATTCTATCAAGCCAGATATTTACATTTTAATGGAGTAACTTTTAGCATGAACCATTTTGATCCGACTAATAATGTTTCCTGGCAGTTTGGTAATCGCGGGCGGGTGGCAGTTTTCATTGATGGCAACAACCTCTTCCACGCGGCTCGTTTTCACAACATAGATATTGATTACAACAAACTGTTGCGCGTGCTGTTGGGCGATGGCCGGCTGTTGCGGGCCTTTTTCTACACCGGGGTGGACGTGGGCGCCGAACGGCAGCAGGGCTTCTTGCTCTGGATGCGACGTAATGGATTTCGCGTCATACAGAAGGAGTTGAAGACCTTTTATGACGGCACACGAAAAGCGAACCTCGACGTAGAGATTGCAGTTGACATGCTGTCGTTAGCGGGACGATACGATACCGCTGTGCTCGTCTCGGGAGACGAGGATTTCGTCTACGCGGTTAACGCTGTTGCTTATAAAGGCTGCCGCGTCGAGATCGCGGGTTTCCGGTCCAACACAGCACCAAAGCTCATCGACGTCGCAGACTATTTCATTGACCTGGGTGAGATTGCCGAGAAAGTGCGCAAGGATATTCCCCACGGAGTGCACGAGCGCGATCTTCACATGCCGTCAGTTCCCGAGCCATTCCTGGAGCCCGCGCCGCCAACTCGGGATCACTTGGACGGATATCACTCGACTGTAACCGCGCTGATGGAAGTTAGCATCGAAGAGGAAGAACAGTTTGAGAGGGCATCGGAGTTTATCCGAGTCACGGATGACCAGTAATTGCCCAATGATTGAACACCAGGCGCCCCCATAACATGCCCGTCGCCAGCGAACCGGGCCGACAATTCTTTATGAAGATTTTCAGTGTTGAAGAAGCGAACTCGCTCCTGCCGGATGTGCGCGCCATTGTTAAGGCCATTCAGAAGGCACATCGTGGGCTGCAAACGTATCAAGCGGCGGTGAAAGAAGCCGCCGCCGGAGCCGAGCATGGCGGTGGCGGTATGGTGGGAGGTTCTCGCTACGCTGTCCTGCTGACTGAACTATCGCTCCGCGTAAACGAGTTGGAGAGTCTGGGTGTCCAGTTAAAGGACTATTCGCGCGGGTTGATCGACTTTCCTTCGCTCCGCGATGGACGTGTGGTGCTGCTTTGCTGGCAATTGGGCGAAGGCGATAGCCTGCAATGGTGGCACGACGTAGAAGGCGGATTCGCCGGACGACAGCCACTCTAGATCTTGATACTTGGCCGGCCTTTTTCAGTTTAAATCGGGTTTTCCACAATTCTCGGTAATCTCCCAACCTCAAGGCCTAGTACATTTTCTCGTTGACGACTTAAAGTAACGTCTGATACTATCCGGCTCGAACTGCGCCGGGCTTGGGCCAGAGCTTTTGACCCAGTCCCCCCACTAACTTTTTGTACCCACGGAGGCCCTTTCCCAATGCAGTGCAGCTCCTGCGGCGCCAGCTACTCGGAAGAATCCGACAGCTGCCTGGAATGTCACCCCGTTTCCCAGGCGTCTTCGCGGCCCGATGGAACCAGGCCTGACAGGCGGGAACGATCGGGAGCGAAAAGGAGAGATAAACCTCGCAAGGCGGCAACAAAATCTCCGCCGGTCTCCACTTTGATTGAATTCCCAGGGGGCGGCCGCGTGCCGCAATGGCGCAAGGAATTGAGCGAGCGGGTGCGCGAAGTGCAAAAGCGACGCGCGCTGGAAGCCGCGACCCAATCGCTGACTTCCGATCGCCCAAAGATCAGTCGTTCACCGGAAGCAGCCGCACTCGGTCTGGTGCCGCAACGCACGGCGCCTGCGATCAATCCACTTGTGATGAAGGCCTTGCTCAGAATTGAAAGAGCGCATCACTCCCCTGCTTCAACTGCGCGCGGCTTTAGTCGTGGACAGGCTGCCCTGGCGCACCTGCCTGAAGAGATCGCCGAAGTTGAGCCTCTGCCTGAAGGTTTCCAACTGGAGTCGACTATCGTGAACAGCGCTAATCAGACCATTGTAACTGCGCCGGCGACTGAGCGATTGCAGAGAGATCACGGCTTGATCGTGGTGCCGCCGCAAACTCAAGCAGCAGGAATTGAAGTAGGCGAACCAAGAAAGTACCGTTTGATTGCCGACGGGGTCGAGCTTCCTGCTTTAGCCTACCTGGAGAACCTCCCCATGGCCCACGTCATTTTGGAGACAACAAGGGATGATCGGGCAAGCTTCGCCCCGCGCTTGACCGCGGCCCTGGTTGATCTAACGGTGGCCGCCTTCGCCTCTTGTCCCTTTGCCGCCGCCATCGAATTGGCGGGCGGTAATTGGAACGACATTCGAGTGAAGGGACTAATGGCCGGCATCGCCATCGTTGTGACGTTTCTGTACTTGACGGTTTCAACGGCCCTAACCGGACGAACACTGGGCATGAGGCTCTTCAACATCAGGGCCGTCGATGTGCGCACGGGACTACTGCCCAGCGGCGCTCAGTCCGCACGGCGCTCTATCGGTTACATCTTCTCTCTGGTCACGGCCGGAATCGGAATCCTTTACGGCTTGGTTGACGCCGAACATCGCACCGCCCACGACCATTTTTCCGGAACCATCGTCGTGCGCGACTAAGATGTCAGAACCGCCTGCGGCAGAGATCAGAGGTCAGAAGTCAGAGATCAGAAGTCAGAACGGGGGTTCACTCCCGGAAGGGCAAATGAGAAATGGCAAAAGATATATGGAAAATGGTCGTCTGACCTCTGATCTCTGACCTCCGACCTCTGACTTTTACCGCAAGCGGTTCTGACATCATTATTGGAAAGGGCGAAACCTTCGAGGCTTTTCGCCCTTTTTGACGTTACGCGCTATCTTTCTTTATGGACGGCCAGACTATTAGCGAAATCGTTAAGGAGATCGAGCCCTTGCTCAGGGGCCACTCACCGGGCAAGATTTTTCAATTGTCGGCGTTCGCCCTGGCAGTCGATTTCCATTCCCGGGACAAAAGCTATCTTTTTATTTCCGCCGATCCCAATCAGCCTTCCCTCTACATGATGGCCCGGCGCGTCAATGAATTGGAAAACCAGTCACTCGGGCTCTCGCCTTTTGCTCAGGCGCTCAAGAGCGAACTAAGTTCCACTCGAATTCAATCAGTTAAGAAAGACAGTGACGATCGGATCGTCAGGTTATCCTTTGCGGGCCGGGACGAAGTGGGCGGCGAAGTCGCGCGGACCTTGATCGCCCAACTGACGGGTCGAGCGGCGAATCTTTTTCTGCTTGATGACCAGGATACGATCCTCCGCGCGCTTCGTACGGGGCGCGGTGATGGTCAGGCAGTTGGGCAGAAATATAAATCCCCCGCGCATAGCTCGGCTGAAGTTGCGCGGGCGCCGGTACAGGCGTTGAACCGTGGCGCCTTCAAGACCCTCTCCGAAGCGGCAGACGCCCATTACCGGCAGCTCGCTGAAACGCGTGCCTTCACAGACAAGGCCGCGACGGCCCGAACAAAACTGCGCAAGCAGAATTCGCAACGACAGAAACTCCTGCGCCAGCTCGAGGGAGATCTTTCCAGTCAGTCGGCGGCCGCAGAGCACAAGCGCATAGGAGACCTCTTGTTGGCAAATCTGTCTACCGCAAAACGCCGGGGGGCCGTCGTGCAACTGATCGATTACTTTGCGGATGGCGCACCAGGGATCGAAGTCGAAGTAGATGAAGCGTCCAGTTTGCAGGAAGAGGCGGCCCGGCGTTTTGGTCGCTACGCAAAATCCAAGCGGGCAGCACAGGAAATCACAAAAAGGTTGGGGTCCGTTAAATCGGAATTAGAGAAACTGCAATCGCAGCAAATAACACTCGAGCAAATTATTTCCGCAGGCGACGAGGCGGCCCTGGACGCATTTACCGGAAGGTCACCACCCTCTGTAGGCGGCAAGGTCTCGAAGAAGAAGACTGACAAAAAGATTCCCGGCGTGCGCCGTTATCTTTCCCCAGACGGATACGAGATTCTCGTCGGCCGCGCGGCCCGCGATAACGACCATCTGACTTTCAAAGTGGCAAAACCCTATGATCTGTGGCTTCATGCCGCCGACTACCCCGGATCGCACGTTATCGTTCGCAACCCGACGCGCAAAGAGTTTCCGCACAGCACGATCATCGCTGCCGCGCAGTTAGCGGCGCACTTCTGCCAGGCGCGGAAGGATTCGAAAGTCGACGTACACTACGCGCTGCGCAAATTCCTTTCAAAGCCAAAGGGCGCCGCCCCCGGTCTGGTTCGCATGTCCAGTTTCAAAACAATTACCGTCGAGCCGGCTGAAAGTATCGCCCGCCTGTAGGACAGACATTCCTGTCTGTCTTCCGTAATCTAAAATTCAAGTCCGGCAGGAATGCCTGTCCTACTCTGGCCGCTAAATTGCTAAGTAAAGAAAAACTAGTTAAAGGCGTGTGATTGTAATACGCCCATTTGATCCGTGCGGGTTCTGTGGTTCATTAGTATCCTCCGGGCTCGCGCAACGGTTTCGTTAACGAGAAGGGGGAGAGAAAGAAATGGGACTCTTTGACAAGATGTTTGGTCGCGGCGCAAGTGAAGCCGAGCAACAGCAGGGCGCGCAACAGCGCTTCAATGAACTAAAGGGCAAGTATCAATCGGTGCTCAACATGGCCGATCAGCAGCACATACAATTTCAGAATCTGCATGTGCAGGACAACAAGCTCTTCCTACGCGGTATCGCGCCGTCCGACGACGCGAAGAACAAGTTTTGGGAACAGATCAAGTTGGTGAATCCAAATGCAGACGACATTACGGCCGACATTACTGTAGACAGCAGCCGGGCCATGGGGGCTACCGCCGGCGGCGGCGGCGGTCAGGGCGGAGAAACGTACACGGTTAAGGCCGGTGACAATCTGTCCAGGATTAGCAAGCAATACTACGGCGATGCGAACGAGTACATGCGCATCTTCTACGCCAACCGCGATAAGCTGCGTGATCCGGATAAGATTCAGGTGGGTCAACAACTCGTGATTCCACCGGCAGACAAATCCTGATTCGAGGACGCGTTCAGGCGTGCCTTCATCACACCAGGCGGTTACCACTGCAACTTCCGAGTGGTAGCCGCTTCTTGCTTCCAGTCCGCTTCATAGTGACAATGACAATATGAGTGCAACCCAAAGAGATGGAAAGTCCCGCTCAGACGAATTTTTCGCCCGCTCAATTGAATTGATACCGGGCGGCGTGAATTCGCCGGTGCGCGCGTTTCGCGGTGTGGGCGGCACGCCATTGTTCATTGCCAGCGCGAGTGGCGCCACCATCGCCGACGTTGATGGACGCACCTACATTGATTACGTGGGTTCGTGGGGGCCCATGATCCTGGGACACGCCGACGCCGAGGTGGTCGCCGCTCTGCGCGATGCCCTGGGGCGCGGCACCAGCTACGGCGCGCCCACCGAGCTGGAAATCCTGATGGCTGAAGAGATCGTTGACGCCGTGCCTTCAATCGAGATGGTGCGCATGGTCAACAGCGGCACGGAAGCAACCATGTCGGCAATACGCCTGGCCCGCGGTGTTACCGGACGCGACAAACTTGTGAAGTTCGAAGGCTGCTATCACGGGCACGGCGACAGCTTGTTGGTTAAGGCAGGATCGGGAGTAGCCACTCTGGGTTTACCCGACAGTCCCGGCGTTCCGGCGGCTCTGGCCGAAAAGACGCTGACGATTCCATTTAATGACGAGGATGCGCTTGATAAAGTTTTCGCTGCGAATACGGACATCGCTGCAGTAATCATCGAGCCGGTCGTTGGCAACATGGGCTGCGTGCCTCCAGCCCAGGGTTTTTTGGAAAAGGTACGCGAGATAACTCGGGCGAGTGGGGCGCTACTCATTTTTGATGAGGTGATGACGGGCTTCCGCCTGGCTCGTGGCGGGGCGCAGGAACTCTATGGCGTAATGCCGGACATCACGACGCTGGGGAAAATTATCGGCGGCGGTTTGCCGATCGGAGCTTACGGAGCCAGTCGCGAACTGATGGAGCACGTGGCCCCGGCGGGCCCGATCTATCAGGCTGGAACCCTCTCCGGAAATCCGTTGGCGATGACCGCTGGGCTGGTCACGCTGCGGCGGCTGCGCGATAGCTCAATCTACGAACAATTGGAAGGCAGCGCGAAGCGGCTATGCGAAGGGCTCGCCAGGGCCGCTGGCGAATCAAACATTTCCCCTGTCACCAATCGAGTAGGATCGATGTGGACCACGTTTTTCAGCGACACGCCGGTAACGGACTGGGCCAGTGCTAATCGGAGCGATCGAGCTGCCTATGGCAAGTTCTTTCACGCAATGCTTAAAGAAGGGATTTACCTGGCGCCGTCACAGTTTGAGGCCGCGTTCGTAAGCACCACGCATTCAGATGAGATCGTTGGTGAGACGATTCAAGCGGCCCGTAAGGCGTACCGGGAGATGAAGGGGGTGAAGAGTTAGAAAAGAAGGTTTTCGGCTCTTCTTATTCACGATTCCCCAACCGGCAGATCAATTGTTAAGTGCGTGCCCGTGCCTTTTTCGCTCTGCACGGAAATTGATCCGCCGTGCTGCACTACGATCCTTCTGGAAATAGCCAGGCCCAAACCCGTGCCGCGTTTCTTGGTAGTAAAGAAGGGCTCGAATATGCGCGCGCGCGTCTGATCGTCAATGCCCGCTCCGCGATCGCTAATAACAATCCGCGCCAT
>JBDUCF010000350.1:0-3483 GCA_040003545.1 Pyrinomonadaceae bacterium
GCCTGGTCAAATACGCGGCAACTCCCAAACACACCTGCAGAGCCAACAGTGAAAACGCGACTTTCGCCGGACGAACCAAAAACATCTCGCTAGGATGGCGGCGGAGAATCATCAATGCCGCGCTTCCCAGCAGTATTGTTACAGCAATCGCTCCACCGACGTGCGTTAACAGTAGGTCTGTCGGCAAAGGCTTGTCCCAGGTTGCTGAGTGTCGCAACGTTGCCCCAATAACCAGTTGCAAAAAGATCGTGACAGCCGAGGCAGCGCAAACGTAACGAACAGCCAGGCTTCCCTGCTCTTCAATCGTTGGACGGTCTCTGATCCAACTTGTCGACGTAAAAACCGCCAGGCTGACTGTCGTACAGAAGAACAGCTGGGCCAGTGTTGCGTGCGCAGTCGAAACTGCCAGTGGCAACATCAGCTTTACCGTCAAGCCACCCAGCAGTCCCTGAGCAATTACTCCCACGAGAGCTAGCCACCCAAGCCGGCGCACCCAGCTTCGGCCTTCCTTAAGACTCAGAAAAATGACGAGCCCGATAGTCAGCAGACCGACCGTCGTTGCGACCATGCGATGCCCGTGTTCCCAGAACAGATTGCCGACCATGTTAACGCCGGTGTTAATGCCCAAAGATTCAACCTTGGGCAGAAACCGGCCTTCGGTGAGGGGCCAATCTGCCGTCGCCAACCCAGCATCGTGGCTGGTCACCAACGCGCCCGCAATAATTAGAAAGAACGTAGCGCAGGCGACCAGCAACGCAAAACGATGCACACCCTTGTTCATTCAATTTCCAAGTGCCAATTTCCAATCGCCGATTGTCGACCGCTAATCCTTTCAAATCGGCAATCGTCAATCGGCAATCGAAAATCTCGTCAGTGTTGCCCGAGCATCGGCACATCGAGCGCCGGCATCATTTCCAGGCTGGGACGCGTTGATGCGGTCGCTGCTTCGCCGAATGCAAAGTCAGCCTTCGCGCTGCCACTTGCCGGAACAGTCACCTGCATCGTCTTCTCGGTGCCGGTCGCTCCGCCTTCATGCCAGGCGACTACGGTATAGGTTCCTGGCGGAACACCCTTGATCGTGTAACTGCCATCTTCCGCACTAACTGCGAAGAATGGATGTTTCAAGACGCCAACATAGGCTTTCATCCACGGATGCTGATTACACTTAACCGGGATTAAAATCTCGGCACGCGTAAACGTCTTCTCGATTGGGGGCGCGCCATTTGGCTGTGTCTGATTCCATTCCACGTTGACCTTAGGTGTTGGGTGTATGTTGTGCTGAGTGGGATCGCTGTTGGTGACCTTTAGTTTCTGATTTACCTGGAGGCCGAGCACATGCGGCCGGTAGTGGCAGCCATTCTGATCCAGTGTCACTGGCGAGTCCGGCGGCGTGAAGGTGAAATCGCCAATCTTCTTTCCGTCAGCCGTAGTGCCATCTTTAATATAGACGAATACATTGGCCAGCTTACCGTTGGTGACCACAGTATCTTCAGTCGAAAGGTTGGGATTCTTTGTTCCGCAAACCGGGTCAGCCGAGGTGTCGATCTTCTTGGGAACGGGTGGTGTGCCATTGTAGGCAATGGCGCCGGCGACTGATCCCTCGTTACCCTTAGGTGTGAATGGTGTGCCGGTCGTCGCACTGTCATTCGTAGGTCCACCTTCGTTGGTTCCGGACTTGCTGCACGAAGACATTAGCGCCAGCAGCGAGAAAATAGTGGTCAGGGCAACCCAGACCTTCATCTGCTTAAACATAATCAGTTCCTCCAAATCAAGATTATTTCCGGTGAACTTTACCACGGGGCGCGCGAGAAGTAGACCCGCCCGGCCCTTCTCCGGCTACATCCCGGGCGGTCGCGGGCTCGCGCGCTCTGTTACTGATCGAGCCACCACAATTCCGCGTTTCTGGCCACCAACTCGCCTCGCCGCCGTCTCCCTCGTCTTTTCCTTCCAGCTCGGTCGCAGGCGGCCTTGAGTCTGTGTGCTCGCGTTCGCCGCAGGCTTAACGGGCGCAGTCGCCAACAATCGCTTCTGCTCATCCGGCGTCATCAAAAGCATATAGCGAACCAACAGTTGCGCGTGATCATGCGGATAATGATTTGCGCTCTCGGGAGGGTTTGGCAGATTGATCACCCAACGGTCACCTTCTTTTCTAAACAGTCCAGAAGGCATGGCCGTGCCCGGACTAATTTGCGCCGGATCCAGCAGCCAGCGGAAAGTCCAATCGGGCTTGAGACGCTCACTAGCAAGAATGAAGTTAGGCGCAATTGCTTTGGCATCGTGCGTCGGCTCGCCTGTGATGTGACACTTCAAACACGGCGTGCCCGAAGTGAACATCTGGCGAGCGACGAGTTTTTCTTCTTCGGTCAAAGGCTCGAGCGCCTCCTTGATGTAAGGTTCCTGCTGGCCGGAGAGCGCCATGAAGAACCTGACAAGGGTTTGCAGCTCATTGGGAGAGAAATTAAAGGTAGGCATGCGCGCCTTCAAATATGGACGCACGCCGTTGCGATCCAAACCTGGCTGAGGCATCAATCTGCCTGCATTCGAACTTCCAGTGGTCTTTGCTGGACCATTCGCGGCCGCGCCGGTATTGGCACCTGGCGACGGGCTGGCGGCCGGGGAGGCGCCCGGGACTTGTTGGGCACTCGTCGCCACAGCTTTCTGATCGCTTAACGACGGGTCGTGCAGGAAGCGCAGCAACCAGCTTGGATCTACACGTGCTCCTTCACTCGTCAACCTGGGCGGTAACAGGTCCTTGCCTTCCGGCGTCTGGTAAAAAGGAACATCCATCAACACTGAACGCTGACCCGGTTGAATCTGGTGACAACCCATGCAGTTGTACTTCTTCACTACCCACCATCCGGCTTGGATGTCCTGGCGACGCTGGTCCTGCGGATCGTAGAAAAGGGATCGCGGAACATTTGATCCCTCGATGCCGACGCTTCCCAGGAGGAAAGTAGTTAGCGCTGTGCGCCATTCCGGAGTCAGGAAGGGCTTAGGCATCCGTAGCCGATCCTTGGGGTCTTTCTCCTTGCCCTGATCGTAGATCCCCGGTTCGGCCAGCTTGTGCTCAAAGAACCCCCGGTGGTTGTACCACGGTTTTTCCTGATGCTCGCCCCCGGTCGTGCTCGTAGTGCCCTCATCACTGCCGGGCAAACTGTGGAGCTTCAGCGGGTCGTGACCTTCTTCCGCGCTCTTCGTTAACAGGGCAAAGTCCAATCTTTCAATGGGCGTGGCCCCTTCAACAGTCAGCTCCTTGCCGATGCGCTGCTCCTCTTCAAATCCTCTTATCTCGTGACAACCGGCACAACCATACTGCTTGATCAGCGCCTGGCCTTTGTCCTTTAGATTCGGATCGTCCATGAAGGAAGCGTCCGGGTACGAAGGCGGCGCGGAGAGTGAGAACAGGTAGGTTGCAATGTCGCGCGCATCCGTTTCGGCGAGCCGGAAGTTTGGCATCACGGTCATGTTTTGGACCTGAAGCTC
>JBDUCF010000351.1:0-3478 GCA_040003545.1 Pyrinomonadaceae bacterium
GGTCAACGAGGGCGTCGAGTACACCGAGAACGGTGTCGGCAAACGGCTGATGACGATGAGCATCGTCAACGAGTGGATGGCTGACGGCGGCTTCGGCGATCCCTTCGACGACGCAGGCTCCGTAGCTGCGCACGAGCTTGGACACCAGCTTGGCGTCCCGAGCCACTACGCCGACGTGCGGTTTTTTCCGGGGCTGTCACGCGACGTTATCACGCCGTGGGATGTCATGGGACTCAGCCCAACGCTCAACCACTTCATCGGTTGGGCGAAAACCGAGCGGACGTGGGTGCCCGCAGGCGCGCGCATTCAGACTGTCGGACCGCCCATCGGCTCCGACATCGACACGACGATCACACTGCGGCCGCTCGAGAACAGCACAGGCAGCGCGCAGATCATTCGCATTCCTTTCACCCCTATCGCTCCTGGAACTCCCTTCAGCGGCTACATGATCGAGAACCGGAGACGGATTAATGGCGACGAGCGACTACCGAGCGACGGTGTTATGGTCACGCTCGTTGACGAGAACCCAAGCACCATCCTCAAGGTCATCGTACTCGAAGACCCCGGCTCGCCCGGCGACATGAACCAGGCACCACTCGAAGTGGGCGACGTGTTCAGCGATCCCTCGCGCAACCTCACGGTAACGGTGGTTAGCCAGTCGGGAGACAACTTCAACGTTCGCGTTCAGTATCGACTGCCGCCCACCGCCCGTCCTGACCCCATGATCATTCCCTGGGGCGCTCCGCCCTGGGAAACTGCTGACATTTGGATCGACAGCGAGAAAAATGGCTTCGGCACCTACCGCTACACCGATGGCGGTGGACAGCCCACAGGAAATGGCGACGACGCCTGGGTCAATCGCTCGAACCGAGTCATGGTTCGCGTGCGTAACATTGGGCCCGGCATTGCAACGAACGTGCGGGTGCAGGTCTTCGTCAATTCGCCGCCGGGGATGGGAGACGCTGGGCCCAACTGGGATTATCTCGGCACGATCATAATTCCTTCAATCAGCGCCGGGAGCGTGGCGCAGGACTTCGTCAATTGGACGCCCACGGTGGGCGCGCACACTTGCATTAAAGCGGTTATCGATAACATCGCCGGTGAGCTAAGCACCTCGAACAACGTGGCGCAAGAGAACGTCAGCGCCTTCGACACGAGTACGGGTAGCCCGTTCAAGCCAGTCGGTTTGTCGATTGACGTGTTCAACCCGTTCGCGTTCAAGACGCCTGTTCACTTCCACGTCAGAGACGTGCCGAAGGGATGGGGGGTGATTGTGGAGCCGATGGAAATCGTGCTGCCTCCGAACGGGCAAGGCCGCGTTCATTTCGAGGTCTTCCCGTCCGGCATGCCGGGTGGGAAGGTGTATCCGGAGTTACGCAAGTACCAGGATCAGTATCGGCCGGGCTTCATCGGCAGGCCCAGAATCGAGGCGCAAGTACCATATGCCGACACATATATAGCCATCGGCGGAGTTGATGTGTGGACGCATTTGACCAATCGGACGAAGCTGACCTGCGAGGTGGCGGGGAGGAGGACCGAACCGCGACCCGTGATTGAGCCCCCGAAGCTTACGGAACCGCCGGGGCTCATGCCGCTGCCTCAATTGAAGGTCGTGCCGCCCAAAACCTCGAAGCAGGACAGCGACCTGCGCGCGATCCTTGAGTTTGGAACCCTTGTGCCAAGAACAGCCCCAGCGCCAAATGTCCCGGGCGGTCAAGCCCTGGTGTGGACCGGTCAACTTACGCCGGCGCTCGCAGGCGCGACCATCGCGGTCGAGTTTACGGACGGCAAGAAGCGTGAGGTCATCATCACCAAGACCGACTCGAAGGGCCGTTATCAGGTTCGTTTCACCCCGCCGCATCCCGGCCGTTGGTCAGTACAGGCGTTCTTTGGAGGCGACCTTGTGAACGAGTCGGCTGACTCGAACCCCTGCCCGGCACAGGTCGGCTGAAGGCGAGCGAGAAAAAAGGAGCTGGAAACGGCTCAGATTGCCAACGCGGGGATACCGCCTCCGGGAAATATTTTTGCGTCTAAGCAGAGGCACGAGTTTGGCGTATTCCTCTAGAGCAAAAGAAAAGCGACAGGCTTAAGAGCGACAAACCCGCGCCGGAAGCTGCCACTAACTATTTGCAATCACCTACGATTAAAATTCGTCTTAGTTCTGCATGACGCCAGAGCGTTAGTCACTCGCAAAGAGTTGAGCCTTCTTCTCTCCAAAATCTTCCAGCGCATCAAACACTTCCAAGGCGTATTTCACGTTGCCAAACGGCGCGGACACCTGAACGCCGTGAATAATATCGCGCACTTCCAGTAACGACTCGCGCGCAATCTTCAATCCTTCGTCTCGCCCGGCTTCTTTGCTAATCGCTGAAGCGGCGCGCATTCGCTCCATGATCGAAGGCGTTACGCGCACACCCGGAACTTCGTTGTGCAGAAACTCCGCATTGCGATAAGAGACCAGGGGCCAGATGCCGGCTACTATCGGAATCCTTACGTGTTCGATCCGATTGATGAAATGTGTAAGTTGATCCGTATCAAACACCGGCTGGGTTATCGCATACTGGGCACCCGCTTCAACCTTGTATTCAAAGCGCCGGATCTCTTCATCCAGATTGATTGCCCCGGGATTCACTCCAACGCCGATGCAGAAGGCGGTGGGTTGTCCGATCGGATTGTTGCCGAGGTCGAGACCATGGTTCAGTTTGTTAACCATGTTCGTCAGACCAATCGCGTCGATATCAAAAACCGCGGTGGCGTCCGGGTAAGGGCCCATCTTCGGCGGATCACCGGTGATAAGAAGCAAATTGCGAATACCCAGTGCGGCGGCGCCCAACAAGTCGGACACCATCCCCAGCAGGTTTCGATCGCGACAACAGTAGTGGAGGACCGACTCGATTCCGATTTGTTGCTCTACCAGCACGGCGGTCGCCAGCGCGCTCATGCGTGATTGCGCCCGCGCGCCGTCAGGAATATTTACGCCGTCAACACCTGCGTCTTTCAAGAGCCGAATCGAGTCAAGTGTTTTCTGAGCATCAACTCCCTTGGGCGGCAACACCTCGACCGAAGTTACAAATTCACCCTGAACGATTTTGCGAGACCATTTTGAACGTTCTTCAGGCAGAACGATTTTTAGATCCGATGGCGAGGTCTCTGTAATCTGCGCCAGGGCGCCCGAGTTAAGCACAATTTTCTGCGCCCGCGGCGAGGCTGCGCGAACCGCGTCGGAGATCAGTTTGATGTGGGCGGGAGTTGTGCCACAGCAGCCACCGATAAACTTGGCGCCGGATTGGATAAAGCGCTTGGCAAATTTCGACATGTACTCGGGGGAGCACATATAAAACTGCCGGCCCTGAACGTCCCTCGGCAAACCGGCGTTTGGCTGGGCAGCCAACTTCTTTTTCGTAACGCTGCGCATTTTTTCCAGCGCGCTCAGAATTATCGCCGGGCCAACGCCGCAGTTCAGGCCAATCACATCCGC
>JBDUCF010000352.1:0-3467 GCA_040003545.1 Pyrinomonadaceae bacterium
CGCTGTTGCCACCCTCGTGTCGGCAATCGTTGGTTATGCCTCGATCTGGTTCCTGCTTCGTTTCCTGCGAACGCATACCACCGGAGTCTTTATCGCCTACCGGCTGCTTTTGGGAGCGTTGATCCTGATACTTCTCTTCAGTGGTCGAATAAGCCCTCTAAACGGGCCTCCCGCGGTGCATGCGAATAATGCCAGGAGCTCTGCTCGGACAAATTCTGCTCGACTCGAAGTCCCCTAACAATAATCCCGAAGATTAGGTAAACTTGTATCGCCCCCTTGTCCCAGCGGCGAGCGTCGAGTTCGTCTCATGAATTTTCAAGAGAGAAGTTTCAGCAATGAAGGACAAAAGCAAAGGTACGCCTTCGCAGCGGCCACGCAGCCCACGGGTGCCGGTGGATTTTTCGCTGGTGGTCGAGGGCCAAACTACGAAAGGTGAACCTTTCGAGATCAAAGCCGCCGCTGTAAAGATCAGCCGGGGTGGCGCGACTCTTCTGCTTGACGCGGAGGTCGAAAAGGGCGCGCATCTCTTCCTTACGCCGCCATTCGGACGCAAACTCGAAGCGGAAGTCAACGGGGTATGGACTGACGAGAACGATGGGAAGCAGCGTATCGGAATAAAGCTGCTCGATGCGAACGGATGGTTTGCCGATTAAAGCAACTCAAATGATTGCCAAACGCTGGATAGTGCGCGAGCAGGACCCGCCTCGCGCCGCAGCGCTGGCAGATAGTCTCGGCGTCTCCCCAATTGTCGCCGGCTTGTTAATCGCTCGTGGCTGCGCGGACGCGGCCACCGCCGGGAAGTTTCTTCGACCGTCTCCCGATCAGCTCCACGATCCCTTACTAATGCTGGGTATGCAGGATGCCGTGGCGCGTCTGCTGCGCGCAATCGACCACGGCGAACCAATTCTGGTTTACGGTGATTACGATGTTGACGGCACCACGGGCACGGCTGTGCTGCTGCGCGCTTTGCGAATGCTGGGAGCCACAGCCGGCTTTCACGTACCGCATCGTTTCACGGAAGGCTATGGCATTCGGCAACCAGCGCTGGAGACGGCACTGGCTAATGGTTACAAGCTGGTAGTCAGCGTTGACTGCGGCATAACAGCTCATGAGCCTTTGCAATGGGCGCAGTCGCATGGTTTGGACATCATCGTTACGGATCATCACCTGCCGGACGAGCAGGAAGGCGCACCCCCGGCGTTTGCGGTGCTGAATCCTAATCAGCATGGCTGCAGCTATCCTGATAAGAGTCTGGCGGGCGTAGGCGTAGCATTCAAACTGGTGCATGCGTTGTTTCGCGAAAGAGGCCGCGAACACCAGGTTAATGGTTTCCTGAAGATGGTGGCCATCGGTACCGTGGCTGATGTGGCGAAGCTGGTGGGAGAGAACCGCACCATCGTTGCGCTGGGATTGGCTGATCTCCCGCGCTCGGTGAATCCCGGACTGCGGGCTTTGATTCAAATTGCCGGATGCGCGGGTGGCCAGGATCTGACGGCCTACGATCTGGGTTTTCGCATTGGGCCCCGAATTAATGCCGCTGGTCGCATGGATGCGGCCCGCGCGGTCGTCGAGTTGTTTGACACCCGGGACAAAGACGAAGCGCGCCGCCTGGCTGAACATCTGGATACGCGCAACGTCGAGCGGCAGGATGCGCAACGCGAGATTTTTCGCCGGGCAGTAGAAGAGTTTGAGGGCTCAAGCGAGAAAGAATCGCAGCGTCACGTAGCTGTGATTGCCGGCGACGGTTGGCACCGTGGCGTAATCGGCATCGCAGCCTCGAAAATCGCTGAACGCATCAACCGGCCCTGTGTTGTGATCTCCCTCGAAGGGGAAATGGGCCATGGCTCAGCGCGCAGTATTGAGGCCTATCACTTATTCGATGGACTGACGCAGTGTCGGGACCTCCTGGAAAAGTTTGGCGGTCATTCGCACGCCGCCGGTCTAACTATCAGGCGGGACCGCGTCTCGGAATTTCGCACCCGCCTGAACAGCCATGCCGCATCGTGCTTATCTGACGATGATTTGGTTCCGGCTCTGAAGATTGATGCTGAGATTCCCGCGGCTGGCGTCACGCTCGAATTGGCGGACCAATTGTGCGCCCTGGAGCCTTACGGCGCGGGAAATCCACGTCCGATCTTTATGAGTCGAGATCTACGTATTTTGTCAGAGCCGACCCTGATGAAGGAAGAGCATTTCAAGATTCGCGTTGGCGGGGCCGAGGGCGGCCGCCCACTGGAGGCAGTGTGGTGGCGTGGCCTGGAGAGTGCCGGGCGAACGCCGCACATGAATGAGCGCATCGAACTGGCCTATGCAATCGAGCCTAATAAGTGGAACGGGGAAACACGGCTGCAGTTGAATGTTAAGGATATGAGGTCGCAGTAGGACAGGCATTCCTGCCTGTCTCGCTCGGCCGAAAATAATCCTGACAGGCAGGAATACCTGTCCTAACAAAGATGGAAGCGATCAGACGAAAAAGAATCAGTGCGGTTGATCTGCGGGCGCGGTTCCCGGTGTTCACTCGTGTGGTGGCGCTGTTCATCCTCGTAGGCGGCCTCGTCTTCGTTGGTATTTCCATTTACCGGCTGCGAAATAATCAACCCTTCCGTTTGCGCTCAGGCTCGCCGGAGCTGTCAAAGGAAATCACCGGCCGAATCGAAGGGTTCGATCAACGAATCACCCGGGGCGATCGACTGTTCCTTTGGTTGCGAGCTGCCAGCGACACCACCTTTGCCGATGGCCATCACGAGCTGGACAAAGTACAGCTCGAAGTCTATCCGCCCACCGGAGACAAACCCGATCGGATTACCGCCGACCGGTCCGTTTACGATCAGCAGCACGGCGTGATTACTTTCAACGGCAATGTGAATGTCGAAACCCGGGACGCCTTGAAAGTGAAGACAGAGACACTGGCCTATAATCAGAACACTGAGATTGGGGAAACTGCAGCGCCTTTATCATTCGAGCGCGAGAACGTTTCCGGCCAGGCCACCGGGGCAATGGTTGATGCAAAGAACAAGCGAATGGAATTGCGAAATGACGTCCAGGTCTCAGTTGCGCCCGAAGCATTGAAGGAGCCGCAAACAAAACCAAACAATCGATCGCAGCCGGTTAACATCCGCGCGGCCCACGCGGTTTTCGAACAATCGTCAATGCGGCTTTCCTTCACCGGGGGCGCCACTGCGGAACAGGATCGCGATTTGATGACTGGCGACACCTTGACGGGAGTGCTGAACCAGAAGAAGCGTCTGCAGCGGCTCGAAGTGCGCGGCAACTCGTATCTGCGAACGATGAACGAAGGTCGGGCTGCGGAGGTGCACGCTGCTGACATGGATTTCTTGCTCGACGACGACCAGCGTTTGAAGCAAGCCACCGGAGCGCGTGATGTTCGCGCCCAAAGCCTCGATGCAGATTCGGAGATGCAACTGAGCGGGGCGAATAGCGTGGACGTTACCTTTCAGCCGCAGGCT
>JBDUCF010000353.1:0-3455 GCA_040003545.1 Pyrinomonadaceae bacterium
CTACCTCAGGGGTCTGTAGTGTTATGGCTGGGGAAAGAATTTGCTCGTGCTGGAGAGGCGACGAATGTTGTCGGGCAGCGCTTGCTCGCCCTGAACCATCACCTCTTCTTCATTGGAGGTGGTGGAGCTGGGATCGATCATGTTCGACCCCCAAGTTTCCTGGTTGCTGAAACACCAACCACTCTTGGCGCCGTTCGAGAGCGTGCCATCGCCAGCACCGTATTCACTGCCGAGCAGGTAACCACTGCCGAGCAGGTAACCGCTGCCTAAGAGATAGCCGCTGCCCAGCAAGTAGCCACTGCCTAAGAGATAGCCACTGCCCAGCAGATAGCCGTTTGAAAAGATGTAACTGCCATCACTCATCATGTAGCCGCCGGCAATCACGAAGCCGTTGGCGAGTACGGTGCCGTCCGCCAGTTGATAGCCATTGGTCAGCAACAGCCGGTCCGTAAAGGCAACGCCTTCGACCCAGACCACGCCATTATTGAGTGGCATGTTTTCACCCGCAATGGGTGATGTGACACCAAGTGTCGAATAGGTCAGATTCTTATTTGTGATCAGGTTTTCGCCAAGCTTCGCTTTGTTCGCGTCTTTCCGAATTGCCTTGGCGACCGTTAACGCAGCGCTGGTGTTCAGCACGCCGGCGCCTTCGGTAATCACTCGCTCGAACGGAGTCATCCGGCCGGTGGCAATTAGGTTTTCATAGGCTGGCAGCCGCTGCGCCGTGCGCATCAGCAAAGCTTTGACAAATGCCGGAGTCAGCGAGGGATTGGCTTCGAGCATGATCGCGGCCGTACCAGATACCATTGGCGCCGCGAAGGAAGTGCCGCTAAGAATTTCATAAGTACCCGTTGCTTTTGGCGCGTTGGTGCTGGTATCGCCGTTGACCAGGCCACCGATCAGTCCACCACCGCCGGTGGGCGTGTAGCTATAGCTCGCCGATGGTGATGCAACCGCGGTTTCCGCGGAGCCGGTTCGGTTGCCGGGGGCAACCAAATCCGGTTTGACCAGACCGTCAACCAGTGTTGGCCCACGCGATGAATAGGTCGTTACTACGTCGTCTGAGCGTTGATTAGTCTGCTGGGTATTAGTGGCACCGACCGTGATTACTTTTGGCGAGTTTGCCGGGGAAAGTATTCCGCCATAGATAAGATTGCCGTATGAATCTTTGCCCCAGTTACCTGCCGCCACCACGACCACAATACCGGCGTCAACAGCTTTGGCGACGGCCTGGCACAGAGGATCGGTCTTGTAGCTTTGGGTGATTGGAGTGCCCAACGAAAGGTTCATCACGCGAATGTTGTAGGTGTTCTTGTTCTGAATGACCCAGTCAATTCCGGCGACGACGTTTGACACCGTACCCATTCCCTGAGAGTTGAGCACGCGCACGTCAATTAGATCCGCACCGGTAGCAACGCCGCCGTAGGTCGCGGCGCCCGGCGTTGAAGAGGCATTGTCTTCGCTGGATTGGCCCGTTCCGGCGGCAATTCCCGCCGTGTGCGTGCCATGTCCGTACGCATCCTGGTTCTTGGTTTCACCCGTGAAGTCAATGTGCTTCTTAATACGATCGTATGAAGCAAGATACTTTTGCGCAAAGAGTCCGGTGCCGAGTGTACCGTCGCTCATGCGCCACTCGTAACCCACGAACTCCGCCGCGTCCGCCGGAGTGATGCCGCTGTCGAGAATCGCGATACCGACGTTGTTACCCGCTCCTCCGTACGCCATGGCGTTGTTATCGGCCGGTAAGAATTTGCTGGCTCCAGACGTCACTTCCACGTGGCTGGTGTTATTCGTGGCGGTTCCGAGCGATTTAACTTCCTGATCGGGCGATATCCATGCGATTTCGTCGTGCGACGCTGCCTCGTCCAACTTTGCCAGCGGCATATCGGCAAGCGTTAAGCCAAGGGCATCCAGTTGCCCTTCGATGTTCGCGCCGGCCTCTTGCAATCGCGCGCGCAACTGATCGGGTTGTATGCCGTCCGCGCTTTTTACGACTACCCGCACCCTCTGGAGGCTGTCAGGGTGAACCTGATTCGCTCGCTGGCGAAGGGTTGGGGCTAGTTTGCTTGTCGCTACCTGGGGGCTGCTACTCGTTCGTGGGGCAAAAGAGAAAAGGGCGATCGCAATCGACGCGGTCGCGGCGATTAGAAAAACGGAAATGGGAAACCTAGGCATTCAGGGGACTCCTTAAGATATCAACTCGGTCCGGTTTTTCCCCGGGCCACACCGCGGTATAGGCAATGGCCCATTAACAAGAAGCATGCCGCTGCTGTTGATTGCTTTATGCTCGATAGAAACGCGCAAATACCTTAGCTCGGAAGACGATTAAGTCTCTTTGAACGAAATCCTGTCAGGCCCGTCAGGTCAAAGGGATTCGTTCTCCGGGTACAAGCGTTAAGTTTGGCAACCTGGTTCTGGCTCGGTTAGTTTAGCGGTCTTCCAGGGCTGATAAGGTCCGGTGCTGGTGGCCCTACTTGCCCCTCGTTCGGGGAAGCGAGTAATATCCCGACTTACGAAAAATTCAGTTACGGGGGGGAACACTGTGGGCAATAAGCCATTTCTCACTGACATTAAGACTCTGCGCGAGCGGGCCCGCCAGCATATCGAGCGGGGTGCGGTTACCGAGGGTTACAGCGCCGACCGGGAAACTGTTATCAAGTTGCTGAACGAAGCGCTGGCCACCGAGATCGTGTGCGTACTGCGCTACAAGCGGCATTATTTCATGGCCACCGGTATTCATGCGGAGAGCGTCGCCGCCGAGTTTTTGCAGCATGCGAACGACGAGCAGGCGCACGCTGATCAAATCGCACATCGGATTGTTCAACTCGGCGGCGAGCCTAATTTCTCTCCCGAGGGGTTGTTGACCCGCAGTCATGCCGAATATGTCGAAGGCGACACTCTCAACGACATGATCAAGGAAGATCTGGTTGCCGAGCGTATTGCGATCGACAGCTATCGCGAGATGATCACCTTTGTGGGCAATGATGACCCTACCACCAGGCGAATGATGGAAGGAATTCTCGCCATGGAAGAGGAACACGCTGATGACCTGGTCAATCTTCTGGAGAAACTGGAAGGTTAAGTGTCAGCCTGCGCCTCTTGGGAAAACTACCGCTCCGCTCGAAGCAAGTCCTAAAGCCTGCGTTAGCTGCGCTGGGTCTGGAATAACGCGGTCGGAAATCATCACTATAGGGCGTAGGTAAAGCGCTCCGTTGACGCTGCCTTACATGCGGATTCTGCCACGATTGCTTGATCGCCGGAAAGAAAAGATGAATCTCGAGGGACGGCCGTCGATGTGTCGCAAGTGCGGCGCTATTGTCGGATCGGGACAAACTTCATGCTCCGTTTGCGGGGCGAACACCGTCGCTTCGCCGTCACCTGCCAGTCAGCCCGGCCGTAGTTACGATCGTGACGCCATGCGCTTTGCGCGCGCAGTACTGAACCGTTCGTACCTC
>JBDUCF010000058.1:0-11660 GCA_040003545.1 Pyrinomonadaceae bacterium
TTCGACCAGGGTCGGCTGGCGACCAAGCAACTCCTTGATGCGCGCGAATTCTTCCTGGGTAAGGTTGTGGGTGGTTACTACTTCGGGTGTGATCGAATCCATTGTTTTCGAGCAATCAGTCGCCGAATAGGGTTGGCGCTACCGAAGCTCGGGCTTCGGTTTTCAGTACCGGTTCACCTCTCATTAACACCGCACTTTAGTGCGGTGATCAATCGCGCCGAAGGTCACAATAACCGTCTCAACGGTTTCACTGGAAAACCGTTAAAACGGTTTAGGGATCAATCGACTGGCTAAACAACTGGTTGAACCCAGGTGTTAATGAGACCAGTACGCGGTTCAACTCCAAAGAAACACCCTATCCAGAGGATTGCTCTACTAAGCTCAGTCGGCGCGACATTGAAAATGCCGCGCCGACCTGGAGCGTCCGAAAGGATGTAGCTCAGTACTATAAACATTACGCTCCTGACGGAGCTTTCACTTTCCGCCTGCCGGATTACCACTCACGAGTTTATCGATCTCGGCGCGCAGCTCTGCCGGCTTAATTAGCCCTTTGTGCTTGTAAACCATGTTACCGGCCTGATCGTAAAGAAATGTTGCCGGCATGTCGCCTTCCCATTCGCTGTCGACCGCCTTGATGGCTGGTTCCTGATCCGGCACATTCAGAAGATACGCGGGCATTGTCGCATGCTGCTCTCGCAAAAACTTCGGCACCGCCGAATGTATATCCTGGATGTCGTCGATCGAAATGGCGATGAAGTTCAGACCTTTTTTACGATAGTCTTTATCGATCTTGACCAGATCGGGAAACTCTTCGCGGCAGGGTTCGCACCAGGTGGCCCAGAAATTTACCAGCAGGGGGTGCGCGTTCTTCGGATCGCGCAGCAACAGCTTCTTCAGTCCTTCGAGATCAATTTCGCGTACCGCCGGAACCGACCTGGCCGCGCGGTGCTGGCGCGATTGCACCGGCGCGGCAGAGCTCGACAGCACACTGCTTAGGATCAGCAGCAAGAACAAAGATCGTTGCAGCATCATTAGGAAGCGCGCTTGATTGAACAGCCAAAGGCCGCAGCGGTGGTTTTCGTAACCGGCTTGCCTTCAATGGTGGCATCGATCGCCTCGCGTAGATCACTGGTCTGGACCATCGCCGCGTTCCTGGCGTTATCTATGCGACCCCGGTAAACAAGTTTGCCGCCGGAGTCCAGCAAGTACGCCTCCGGAGTGTGTTCCGCTCCAAGTTGGTCGGCAATCTTGTTGTTGTTGTCCTTTAGAATGGGAAACGTGAGGTTATGCTCAGCTGCATGATGTTTCACGTCGTCGGCAGATTCAGTCGCATTGGAATTAATACCAATGACGTTAACTCCGCGAGCTTTGTAATCCTGCGCCAGTTTCTCCATGCGCTCGTTATAGGCGTTAGAGACCGGACACTGCACCGCGATAAAAATCAGGACCGTGCCCTTGCTGCCTTTGAGCGAAGCCAGCGAGTGCTTATTGCCGTTAACGTCCGGAAGGGTGAAATTCGCGATTGGCTGGCCAATGGCTGCACCTGCCGTCGGATAGTCACCGGCGCGGGCAACGCCATGAACGAAGGCCACACTGGCGGTTGCAATCAACAGTGCTAATACAAGGCCGGCGATGTAGTGTTTCTTCATGATCGGAACTCCTTAGGGTCAGGTTTTTGTCAGCAGGGAGAGCGTAAGGTTAGCAGCCAACAGCGCGCACTGCAAGGAGGGAAAACTTCGGGTTGTGGGGTAAATTGTTGCTGGCAAACTCCGCTCAATGATAGCCTCCTCGCAATGAAGCTATCATTTCTGCCTGGTGACCTGCACCTAAATCAAGAGCGAGACGGCACATATCTTGTCACTATGCAGGGCCGGCTTCAATCTTTGCCAAGCTCATATAGTATTCACCCCTGTACTTCGCGTAGAACTCGTCGAGAAAATTTATGCCTGCTTCGGGGCTCAGCCCATGTATGACTTCCATGTCGTAGTTCAAAGCAAACTTTTCTTTCCGATCCGTTCGATCACGATACCCTTCGCGATAGGCCCTCTCGGCACTCAGCGCCATCACGCCCGGTAACTCATTCGCTGCCAGAAACGCGTTGTTGTATTCAAGGGCCACGATGCTGTAATCAAACTCGGCGCTCAAGTCTGCCAGGCTCGCAATGCTGTAACCGAAGAAGTGGTGTCGCAGCTCAAAGTCCGGATTGTATTTCACGATGAACCGTATCGGCGGGGGAATCTTTTCGTTGATCTCGGTGACAATCAAGCGCGGACGGAATTCGCCAAGCAGCGCGCGCAACACCCAGTAATCATTGCCATCAATGTCCAGGCTAAGCACGCTGAAGTCTTTCTCGATCTCATAAGCATTTAGTAGCGGGATGACCGTGCGCGGCGTGACTCGAGCGCGACCTGCAAACGCGTTCGGATAGCGCTGGTAAGCCCGCGCCAGCTTGATCACTCTACGCGGGTCGCCCTCCACGCCCAGTCCTCTCCAGCCCTGGCTGAATAACGCGTAGGTATTCGACCAGCGAACTCCATCCCCGGCGCCAATATCTACCGCACTATGGTAATGGTCGGCCGGCAGCAACTCGCCAATCAAACGGTTCAGGATGCTTTCTTCGCTCCACCGCGAGAAACTGCCGGAATTGCGCGCCAGGCTGGCCTTATGCCGGCGAGAATCAAGCCGGCGAAAATAATTCAGCGCTGATTTTCTAAGACTCATTGTGCACTGACGACGATTACAACTCTGCAAAAGGGTTCACGGCCACTCACCGTAGCAAACCGGGCTTGAGAATGTCCACGTTACTGGATGGGTCAGTTCACGCGGCTAATCTCATTAACACCTGGCTTCAGCCGGGTGCCCACAAGCGATCTCTTGTCTCTAAACCGTTTCGGGTCACATCGTGGCTCTTGATCACCGCACTGAAGTGCGGTGGTAATGAGATTTTCAAACTGAAAGTGGGTTACGCCACCAAGAGTTGACGCCTTATTTAGAAAGCTTTATTTTGCAGAGACACCATGTCAGATCACGCGGGGACCCCATTGCAGCAGAAACGATCGAGTGACGAAGGCGCCGGCGAAACTTCCCACTTTGCAGAAATTTCGCGCATCATCGCTGAAACCGCCTCGGATGCAATCCTCACTATCGATCAGGACAGCACTATCCTATTCGTCAATCGCGCCACCGAGAAAATCTTTGGCTACACGCGAGACGAGCTGGTCGGTCAAGATATGACGATGCTCATGCCCGACTATCTTCGGCACGTGCATAAGGCCGGAATTAAGCGATACGCCGAAACAGGCAAACGCCACATAGATTGGGAAGCGGTAGCCTTGCCCGGTAGGCACAAAAGCGGAAAAGAGATTCCGCTCGAGCTCTCTTTTGGCGAATTCACTAAAGATGGCAAGCGCTTTTTTACGGGCATTGCTCGGGACATCGGTGAACGAAAGCTAATTGAAAGGCGGTTGGCGACCCAGTATCAGGTGACCCGAATACTGGCGGAGGCTACCTCGCTGGTCCAGGCCGCACCGCGCCTGCTCCAATCGGTATGCGAATGTCTCGATTGGGGCGTGGGTATACTCTGGCGAGTCGATCTCGACGACCTGCGCTATGTGAAGAGCTGGCGCCAGCCGGGATCTAACCTCGAAGAATTTGAAGCCGTTAGCCTGGAGCGAACGTTCGTTCGCGGGATTGGACTGCCGGGAAAGATTTGGACCGGCGGCGAGCCAGTCTGGTTGGAGAATATTGTGAACGAATCCAATTTTCCACGCGCCCCAGTCGCTGTCAGGGCCGGCATTCAGAGCGCGTTTGGTTTTCCCATCAAATTGGGAACCGAGATTATTGGCGTCATCGAGTTTTTCAGTACTCATAAACAGGAATTCAACCGTGCCTTGCTGGACATGATGAGTACCATCGGCAGCCAAATCGGCCAGTTCATTGAACGCAAACGCGTTGAAGATGAACGCAGCCTAATTCTTGAGCGGGAGCAGAGCGCGCAAAAGGCCGCTGAGGCAGCCACTGAGCGGGTCCGCAGTCTGCAGTTGGTTACCGACGCCACCCTGGCACACTTTGCTTTAGACGAGCTTCTGGCCGAATTGCTGGATCGCGTACGTGATGCGCTGCTGGTGGACACGGTGGCGATTCTATTGCTCGAAGCCCAGGGCGATGAACTGCTGGCCTGGGCGGCAAAAGGTCTGGAGGAAGAAGTGGAGCGAGGCGTTCGTGTGCCGGTGGGAAAAGGCTTTGCTGGTCGCGTAGCTGAGACGGCACAACCGATTTACATCGAAGACACGGAAAAAGCGGAACTGTACAACCCGCTCCTGCGCGAAAAGGGAATCCGGTCGCTGCTGGGTGTGCCATTGATGGTTGAAGGCCGAGTGATCGGCGTCATCCACGTAGGATCGTTTAGTCAACATCACTTTACGGAAGATGACACGCGGTTGTTACAGCTGGTGGCCGATCGCTTCGCGCTGGCGATCGACAATGCGCGCCTGTTCGAGGAAGAACGTCAGGCGCGCAGGGAGGCCGAGGCGGCGAACCGGGCCAAGGATGAATTTCTCACGACCCTGTCTCACGAGTTGCGAACGCCGTTGACTCCGATCATCGGTTGGATCCACATGATGCTGCGCGGTGTTCTTCCGGAAGAGGAATTTAAGCGCGGGCTCTCGGTGATAGAAAGAAACTCCCAGGCCTTGAAGCGTCTCATCAACGATCTGCTGGATGTCTCCGCCATCCTCAGCGGGAAAATGCGAATTGAAGAAGTGCCGGTACAGCTCGAGGCGGTGGTGCGCGAAGCTGTCGAAACCGTGCGGCCCCCAGCGGCGGAGGGAGGTGTTAACCTCGAAGTTTCGTTTCGCCATTGGCAAAATCCCATCGTGGTGAATGGTGACCGCACGCGGTTGGTGCAGACGTTTTGGAATCTTCTGACCAACGCCATTCGGTTTTCCGCCCCTGGTGGGAAGGTGCACATTCTATGCGAGAGCAGTCCCACTGAGGCCGTGATTCAGGTTGAAGACACAGGCGAGGGAATTGCGCCGGATTTTCTCCCATACGTGTTCGAACGTTTTCGCCAGGCCGATGGTTCGAAGACCAGAACGCATGGGGGACTCGGGCTCGGTTTGGCCCTGGTGAAAAGTTTTGCCGAAGCGCATGGTGGCAGCGTCACCGCAGCCAGCGATGGTATTGGTCTTGGCAGTAGATTCACTGTTCGCTTGCCGCGACTGGCCGTCCCCGAAGCGTCCCCGACAATCGAGGGCCCGCTCAAGGACGCAACGGTCCCGGTCGCTGCCCATATATTGATTGTAGAAGACGAGCCGGACACGCTGGAGATGCTGCAGGCCGCAATGTCGGCCCGGGGCTATCGCACGACGTTGTGCTCTTCAGCAGCGACGGCACTGGAGACGGCAGCTTCTGAAGAGTTCGACCTTATCATCTCAGACATTGGTATGCCGGAGATGGATGGGTACGCGCTAATCAAGCGGCTGCGACAGAATTCCCACCACCGGCACACTCCCGCTATTGCCGTGTCCGGTTACGCCTCGCAAAAGGAGGCGGAGGCCGCAATTACCGCCGGCTTTGATGTTCATCTCGGCAAACCATTCGGACCAGACGAGCTTAATGCGCTGGTAGAGAAGTTGTTGAAACAGAAAAGCGATGATAACAAGATAGACAGTATGTAGACTTTGCGCTAAATTAGGCCGCGCTCCATTCAGTTCCAGGACCGGCATCCATGTCTGGTTGTGCCAAAGAGAGGCCCCGAATGCAAATAGCGTCTTTGCAGCTTCCTGAAACGCAGCAGCTCCTACAAACATCGTCCAGCTTCTTCGTTCCGCGCGCCGCCAACCACTCAAATAACGTGGCGCCTGTGACCCATAAAGATCTCCGCGCGAAAGAACAACCGCCGATGGCTCTGGTGGTTGACGATGTGGCGGACGTCACCGAGATGATTTCGCTTTTCCTGCGTCATGCCGGTTTCACAGTCGCTACGGCCGCATCGGCCACGGCAGCGCTGGAGCTGGCCCGCGGGGAAGTCTTTGACGTGGTCATCTCGGATATCGGCATGCCGGGCATGAATGGCTACCAGTTGGCCGAGGCGTTGCGAGAACTACCGGACTACCAGGTCGTGCCCATGATTGCAGTGACGGGATACTCCATGTACGGCGACCGCGAACGCGCGATACAGTCAGGCTTCAACGCTCACCTGACCAAACCAATCGATCCTTCGACCCTGCTGGACTTGATCGCCGAGCTGCGTGACTAGGATCAAAATTTCATCAACGCTAACTGCATAAATAATTCTGCTCAACATCGCCTCGATATGCCTTCATCATTGTTGTCCTTCGCTCCGAAATGAAAGAAGATCCCGATTCGGCCAACAATCTGGAATTTGAGAAGGAGTCGAAGCTCCGTGCCTATCTTCAATCCGAAGCCGCCTCACGGACCGGCCAGTTGGTTATCGGCGCGGTGGCAATCGGCATTGTGTTCTGGTGGCTTCAGTTTTCCACCCAGTCAATCTGTTGTGGCGACTTCGATGGTTACTATCACATCAAATGGAGCCGCTTGCTTTGGGAGGGAATACGCAACCGGCATTTTCCACCCGCCTTTACCTGGCTACCGCTGACCTCCCTCAACGCGAAGAGCTACGTCGATCATCATCTGCTGTTTCACCTCTTGCAGATGCCGTTCACATGGTTTGGCGATTTGCGCTTAGGCGCGAAGATTGCTGCTACGATCTTTGCCAGTCTGGCGGTTTTCTCCTGTTACTGGCTAATCGTGCGTTACCGGATAAGTTACGCGCTGGTTTGGTTGGTGGCCCTGCTGGCTTGCTCCGCTCCCTTTCTTTATCGCCTGAACATGGCCAAGGCGCCGCCCTTTGCCATCATTTATCTGGTCCTGGGTATTTATCTCTTATTCGAAGAGAAATACCGGCTGCTCGTGCCACTAGCCTTTGTCTTCGCCCTGACCTACGACCTGTTTGTATTACTCGGACTGGCGGTGGTGATATGGGTCGCCATAATCGGCTGGACAGAGCGTCGGTTTGAATGGCGTCCTTTGTTGTGGGTCGTCGTCGGTTCGCTGGCCGGCTTGATCATCAATCCTTACTTTCCCCACAACCTGTATCTTCTTTACGAGCACTTCATAATCAAAGTCACCGCCGCTGAGTTTTCGACCAAGGTGGGCCAGGAATGGTACCCATATGATACGAAGGAATTCCTGCTGCTTTGCTTTGTGGCATTCGTTGCCATGCTTGCCGGCTACATCGCGTTTGATGGTAGTGACCGGAAGCGTTCTGCGCGACCACTCTTCTTTCTGATTTTCTCGACCGCGCTAATGATCATGACAATGCGCTGGAAACGATTTGCGGAATACTGGCCGCCGTTCGCCGTTCTCTTCGCCGCGTTTTCCTTGCAATCGGTATTTCTGGGAGTCCGTTCGGCGATTGGTCGTTTGCCCTCTGACGTGCTGAACGAGTTGGAGCCCTTTCTGGATCGGCAAGAGCCTACGAAAGTGGCCGCAGAGACTGAGCGCAAAGAACTCATTCAAACGATTAAGGCCGGAGCTGTCGCTATTGCTCTGGGAGTTGTTCTGTTCTTCAATCTGGCGGTAACGGCAAAGGATATTGGCCAGAGCGCCAGGCGCGATTATTACCAGGCGGGCATGGCCTGGGTGCGGGCCAACGTGCCTCCTGGTGAGATGGTCTTTAATACCGACTGGGATGATTTTCCTCGTTTGTTTTATTACGACCCGACTCATGTTTACGTGACCGGGTTGGATCCGACCTACTTGCTCGACAAGAGTCCGGAGCTATCCCGACTGTATGAACGCATCACTCTGGGAAAAGAGAAGGATCC
Source organism: Pyrinomonadaceae bacterium (assembly GCA_040003545.1). Classification (GTDB taxonomy): domain Bacteria; phylum Acidobacteriota; class Blastocatellia; order Pyrinomonadales; family Pyrinomonadaceae; genus DASXRU01. Next base: position 7,851 of record JBDUCF010000058.1, read on the forward strand.
CGGCCCGTTGATTCGCGATCGGTTTAAGGCACGCTATGTCTTTAGTGACAACACAAACGACCATGATGAGTTTTACACGAATGCGATGGACAGCGGCTGGTTCGATCGCGTTTACGAAGACGACGATTGCACTGTTCTCCATATCCGCGATCAAAAGGGAGAGCCACCGCCCGACACCCAGACGGATGAACCTGACACAGGGCCTGACAATCAGAACGATGAGGATAACAGCCCGTGATCCTCCTACATTGCCAATTGTCGATTTCGAATTCCCAATTAGCTTCTGACGAGAGAGCCAATCGGCATTTGGCAATTGGCAATTGGCAATGCTTTGGCCCACCCGCTACCGCGTGGTGGTACTGACCTCGTCGGGACCGCTCGTTCTACTAGCGAAAGGTTTTAGACCAATTAAGACTGTCTTCATGAGAAACCGGGCAAAACAAATCGTCGTCGGCTTCCTCGCCCTCGGGCTGGCTCTCTTTCTTCTTTCATGCAAAAAACCCGCAAACGAATCTCCTGCTGCAGCATCAACTGAAACGTCAACGACCCCGTCATCGCCCGAACCTTCGCCCCGCAATCAGTTCGAGCGAGACATGCAGTTCATTCGACACGGTCATTTCAAACATGTATGGGTCGTCTCGCGCAAAGACGGCACGGCGCTGAACAAAGAGGATGGTGATTTCCTGCGCGTCAACGCGCCTGGCGTCGTCGATTGGGTGGGCACTGATGAAGGCAAACGCTTCATTGCCGGCTCAAATTTCGATATCGAGCCGGCCATGATGGAAACACTGCGAAAAAGATTTAAGGTTGAGGACTACACGATCAGAGGTCAGAAGTCAGAGGTCAGAGGTCAGTAAAAACCCAACACCAAGCGCGTCACTTATGATCTCTGACTCCTGACCTCTGACCTCTGATCTCTGACCCTATTCTCGCCACGACATCAACTCGATCAGGTTGCCATCCGGGTCGGTAAGATAGAAGCAATCGTGATCGCCCCAATCAACGGGCTGCGAAAGCGGTACCCCCGCTGCCCGCAATTCTTCGCGAGCGACGCTCCAGTCTGCAGCCGAAACATTCACTGCGAAATGCGCTCGACCCAATGGATTCTCAATCGCACCCGGCTCGACCGGGGTTTGTAGATCGAGTTTCAGCATCAGCGCCAGCGACATGTCGCCACACTTGAATACGACCTGCTCCGCACCAATACGCATTTTGACCGGCATGCCCAGGCGCTCAGTGTAGAACTTCTCCGCGCGGGCCAGATCGCTAACATAGATGACGAAGTGATCGAGCTTCTTGATTTGTGGCGGCATTACAATTCGGCAGGCGCCCCAAAGCAAAAGTCACCCAGATGCGGGAACGCCGGCGGGCGCGTCCCGCCGGGCATGTAATGGCCCAGGGCCAGCGCCGGGTAGTCAGGATTGTCGTCGCGGATGTTCAGGTTGAAGCCGGCGACAAAGCATTGCCGGCAGGCTCAAATCATTCTCGAATCAGGCGCATTCTACGGCACCAGCACCAGTTTCCCAAACTGGGCGCGATCTTCCATTAGCTCATGCGCCCTTCTGGCTTCAGCAAGCGGAAACGATCGATCTACCACCGCGTGGATCAGGCCACTCTCGATAAACTTCATGGCCGCCAGCAACTCAGCTTTCGATCCCATCATTGAACCTAGAATGGTCAGGTGGCGATAGAAAACCTGACGCAGATCGGTGCGCGCCTCGAAGCCGCTGGTCGCGCCGCAAGTGACCAGGCGCCCGCCGGTTTTCAACGAAGCAATCGACCCCGGCCAGGTTTCCGCACCCGTGTGCTCGAAGACGACGTCAACGCCGAGTCGATTTGTCAGGCGCTTCACTTCCCTGGGCCAGTCTTCGCGCGTGTAGTTGATGGTCGCATCCGCGCCCAGTTCGATCGCCTTCGCAAGTTTTTCGTCTGAGCCGGCGGTGGCAATAACTCTAGCGCCGCGCAGTTTGGCGATCTGGATCCCAAGGGAACCTACGCCGCTGCCTGCTGCATGAATCAGCACGTCTTCACCGGGCTGGACCTTGGCCTGGGTCACCAGCATATGCCACGCCGTCAACGTCACCAGTGGCAGCGCCGCCGCTTCTTCCCAGCTCAACCCTTTTGGCTTGGGGATGACGTTCACTGCCGGCGCGGCGATTAGTTCCGCATAACCACCATCGCGCCGGTAACCGAGAATGTCATACTCGGCGCAAAGATTATCCTGACCGCGCAGACACTTCACGCAATGCCCGCACGAAACCCCCGGCTGAAGCATGACTTCGTCGCCGGGCTGAATCCATGTTGCCAGCTCGCCCGCTTTCCGTACTATGCCGGCTACGTCGTTACCGAGAATGTGCGGCAGAGGAATTGTGATGCCCGGCAATCCGCCGCGCACCCACACATCCAGGTGATTGAGCGCGCAGGCGCGTACTTCGACCAGCACTTCGTTGGCTTTGATCGAAGGCTCGGGAACGTCGGTGAATCGAAGCACATCCCGCCCACCATGTTCGTTGAAGACGACGGCTTTCATTTTGTCCAGCTGAGTCACGATAGTTGCGTCGTACTAAGGGTAAGCGCGCAACTGCATCCGTATGCTGTCCGAGATGGTGACTCTATTTAATTGGGCGCGGCAGCTTGACCGATTCTAGTTGGATCCCGCGGCAATACCTTTGTTGGTTTCGGTAATCGCTTTACCCACGTACTCGATTGCCTTTACGCGGTGGCCGCCTTTTTCAGAGGTCGCCGATTGCAGATTTCTTTGGGCGTCAAGCAAATGATTCAGGGCCGCCTGCATGTGCGGCTGATCGGGAGTCATGGCACCGGGCGATAACCTGCCGGAAGAGATTGCGTGGTTGTGCTTGCGGTCGAACACGATCCCGGCGTTGACTTCGGAGATGGCCTTGTTCACGTACTCCAGGGCCTTGGCCCGGTGGCCGTCCTTATTACTGGTGGCCTTCAGCAGCTCTTTGCGGGCGCCATTCAAATCTGCGCGCGCGGCCTTCATATATGGCTGATCGGGAACAGGTGTCGCCGCCACCGCCACCGTGTAACTCGCGGTAAGGGTGACAAGCAATGAAGCCAGTATGTTTGCGAAAGTTCTGCTGGTCATAGTTCGGGAGCTCCTTTGGATGAATCGGGATCTTACGAGGAGTTGGTTCAGAGAGCGGGGTTAACTTACTACAGCTTCGCGCGGGACGCCAAACTAGATCCATTCACGATTCAACCAGTCCCTTGAGGCGATCAAGCGCGGCGGCCCAGTAAGTTTTCATGCGCGCCGCGGCCTTCGCATCCGGCAATTTGCTGTGCTGCATGGCTACCTGAGATTTCCCGGCGCCCTTAGGATAAAAACCAACTTCTACACTCGTCTTGCCGTCCGTCCAGATTATGCGCATTGACTTGTTTGCCGTCGCTTTGCGAATAGTAATGCTCGCCGGCAGCCAGAGCAGACGGGTCTTTTCATCGTGCCAGACGTTGTAAACCTTGCTGATCGAAGCTGCCACTGTGCGGCTGCCGCTGATCTGGTAGCCTGCGAGTTTTTCGTGCTTCGCGCGTAGTCCACGCGCCTGCTCGTACGTTACCGTGACCATCTGTTGCCACCACGGACCCACGCCGTGCTGTTGACTTAGTACCGCCACAATTTCCTGATGGCTCATCTTTTTTCCGCCGGCCTTGTCTAGGATCTTGAACCACTCAGGCCAGGTTTTGCCGGTCTTGGCCTTCACGGCGGCATCGCTCATTCGCGGCGCCGTTGCTTTAGCTGCGGCTGTTGCCATGTTTTCGATCCCTCACCGAGTCCTAAATCTCATTCAC
>JBDUCF010000354.1:0-3451 GCA_040003545.1 Pyrinomonadaceae bacterium
GCCGTCTGAGGTTTACCCCGGAAGTTCATTGAGGCATCCCACATTAACCGTCCCGGCGTCCTATGTTAGGATAGGGAGAACAAAAGGCTGAGTCTTTTGACTAACTAAGGACAGATTCTATGGCCTCCACCAACCGAAAAGCTTATACGCCGCGCGCCGTGCTCAACGCGCCGCCCGCCCAACGACGCCACTTGCTACGCCGGTTTTGGCTGCCGGCGGTTTTACTGCTGGCTCTGGCTGCCGGCGGTCTAACGGGTATCATCGCCGCATACCAGCTGAATTATTCGCAAGCAGCGAGTGAAGTGGCTGCCCTGGCGACCTACCGCCCCAGCGTGGTTACGCGCGTCTATGCTGACGACGGACAGACCGTAATCGGCGAGTTCGCTCTCGAGAAGCGCATCCCGCTAAAGTATGAAGAGATTCCGCCGGTGATGAAGAACGCGATCCTGGCGATCGAGGATGCGCGCTTCTACGATCATATCGGCATCGACCCCATTCGCATTCTCGGCGCTGCCTGGAAGAATGTGACGACGCAAAAAGTTGAGGGCGCCTCGACACTGACGCAACAGCTTGCCAAGAACCTTTTTCTCTCGAAAGAACAGACGGTCAAGCGCAAGGTAAACGAATGGGCATTAGCGCTTCAGATCGAACGCTATTACACCAAGAGCCAGATCATGGAACTTTACGCCAACCATATTTTCCTCGGGGCTAACGCTTACGGGGTTGAAGCGGGGGCGGAAACATACTTTGGCAAGCAGGCCAAAGACTTGTCCCTTGAGGAAGCCGCGCTGCTGGCGGGCATCCCGAAAGCGCCGGGAGAGTATTCGCCGACCATCCACCCGGACAAAGCCAAAGAGCGGCGCGATCTGGTGCTGGATCAAATGGCGAAGACAGGCTTCGCAACCGAAACTGACGTGGCGGCTGCCAAAGCGAAACCCATCCAGCTTGCTGACACTGCGTATTACCAGTCTCAGGAAAAGTCCACGCCGTTTGACTATCCGGTCGAATACCTGCGGCAGGAACTGGAAGACAAGTACACAACCCGAGTGGCCCAAAGCGGGCTCGCCGTTTACACGACAATCAATTTGGCCGCCCAAAAGAAGGCTTATGAAGTAGTGCGCGAAGGATTGCGACGCTACGATCGTTCGCACGGCGGTTGGCGTTCATCCTACAACTCCATTCCCACGGCTGCGAACAACGGCGCCGGCCCGCCGACGCCACAGGAGCTTGTCAGCTATAAGCATCCTGACTGGTACGGTAACGACTTTCCCGTCGGCCGGTACCTAATCGGCTTGATCATGAAAGTCGATCAAGCGAAGGATGAAGCGCAGGTGCGCTTCGGCAACTTCAATGCCACCGTAATCGGTGCGGACATGGGTTGGGGCAGACGCCAGCCGCGCACGGAATTCAAGCCGGGCTACCTGGCCGAGTTTGACATTAAAGAGGTTGACAAGAAGACGCGTCATTTGAAGGTCGAGTTATCGCAAATCCCCGCAGTGCAGGGTGCGATGATGACCTTGAATGCCAAGACCGGCGAGGTCATCGCGATGGTTGGCGGCTACGATTTTTATACCAACAAGTTCAATAACGCAACCCAGGCCTATCGCCAAACCGGTTCTGCCTTTAAACCTTTTATTTATACGGCGGCAGTTGAATGGGGCATGACGCCGGACACGACCGTCAGCGGCGCTCCGATTAGCATTGGCAGCTGGCAGCCGCACAACTACGACGGCTCGCCGGGCTGTAGCGATATGCCTCTAAAAACCGCGCTGGCCCAGTCGATGAATATTCCTGCCGTTCACCTATTGCAGACTGTAGGCATACAGACTGGTTCCCAGATGGTGCGCCGGTTCGGCATCAAAGTGCCGATGGCTCCCTATCTTTCTTCGGCGCTGGGCGCCACCGAAGTTCCTCTGGACCAAATGGTTTCTGCTTATTCCGCTTTTCCCAATAAGGGCATACGCGTCGATCCGCACATGGTTCGCCGCGTAGTCGATCGCGACGGGGCCGTGCTGGAAGAATGGGAGAAGACGACCTACAAAGTGATGAACGAGTACGTCGCCCTGACGATGGTCTCGATGATGCGCGGCGTAATTGAAGGGGGCACGGCCGCAGCCGCGAGAGTTCTGGGAATTCCGCTGGCCGGAAAGACCGGCACAGTCAACGATCACACGGACGTATGGTTTATCGGTTACACGCCCACTTATGTGACCGGGGTTTGGATGGGCTATCCGGGCAGGAAGAAGCCGCTGGGAAATGACATGACCGGGGCCCATGGCGCGCTGCCTTTCTTCATCGACTTTATGAAGGACTTCCTCAAGGAGAAACCGAAGGAGAACTTCGACAAGGCGCCCTCAATGCCTGAAGATATGAAGGAGCTTTTCCGGCAGCGACAGCGCGAGTTAGCAGCGGAGCGCGCCGAGATGGCCGCGGACGCGAAAGCGAACAGCGAAGATCCGAATGCGCTGCCCACGGCAATCACTACTCCGAAGCTGGAAGATGCGACTATGCCGCCGGCGCCCAGAGCTGACGCCGGGCCGGAGACTCAGCCGAGGGACACAACTCTGCGAAAAGAAACACCGGCCACGCACGTCGACGCTCCGCCGCCGCCAACCACGCGGCCGCGTGAAGTGGATACTCAAAAGAAAAAGGGAAAGAAGGGCGGCGACGAGCCTCCGGAGTAGGACAGGCATTCCTGCCTGTCGCTTTTTTATCCATAGGACAGACAAGAATGTCTGTCCTACTTTTCTTTTGCAGCACTCGACCAGGCCCATTCTTCAGGATTCTTAACCAATCCCGCCTTCACTGGATTCCGTTCGATATAGCTCTTAATTCGATAGAATTCAGCCTCATCTCTAACTGAATGATCTTTGGTAAGCCCCGAAGCGTAAATTTCTGACTGGTTCAGAAGTTTGGTGGCGAGCTGTGACAGGCAGGAATGCCTGTCCTACAGAATCTTTTCGAGCGTGTACGGCAGCATCTTCCGCCACCAGGGCCAATCATGATCCACGTCATGTCCCCATAGGTCGAGAGTGTGCGGGATCCCTTTTTCGGTAAGGATTTCGGAGAGCCCGCGACTGCGATCGGGGGCTTCATAAGAACCCTGGCCCGACATGATGTAGATCGCATCGGCCTTTCTCAGCATCGGCAGGTAATGATCGTCGTTGAGGTTTGAAAGATAATCCACCGGATTATTGTAATAGACGTTATCGTCATAGAAGCCTTGCAGGTAGGAACGAATGTCGTAGCTGCCGCTCATTGCGATGACGCCGCGAAACAGATCCGGATGTTTGAAGTAAGTGTTGGCAGAAAGAAACGCGCCCAGGCTGGCGCCGGTGGTGATCGGACGCGCGTCTCCGCCGGCTTCCTTGCGAATCAGCGGCAACACCTCATCCGTGATATAGCGATCATAGCGCGTCAGCAATTCAACCTTCAGGTGGGCCGGCATCTG
>JBDUCF010000355.1:0-3449 GCA_040003545.1 Pyrinomonadaceae bacterium
GAGGCGCTGTCGACATTGAGCGAACTGGGAGATCCTTACGTCTTGAGCGTCTCTGATTCAGACGCCCGCGTGGGAATGGATTATGGAGTCTACGGAGCTCCCGAGACGTATCTCATCGATCGCGACGGTGTCATTCGCTTTAAGCAGATTGGCCCGATCACAGCTGAAGTTTGGCGAAACACCATCCTTCCTTTGGCCAGGGACTTGAACAAATGAAACGCCTGGCTTTGCTGTTAACTCTTCTCGCTTGCGGTACTCTCTCCGCCATCGCAAAAGACGCGCAGCCCGCCGCCGCAGATCCCATTCTCGAAGACCGGGTTATGAATCTGGCCAAAGAACTGCGGTGCCTTGTTTGCCAGAATGAAACACTGGCTGACTCGCGCGCCGACCTGGCCGTAGATCTCCGCAATCAAATTCGCGAACAGATGAAAGCCGGCAAGAGCGACAAGGAGATCATCGCTTTCCTTACCGAACGTTATGGAAAATTCATTCTCTTCCGGCCGCCAATGGATCCGACCACCTACCTGCTCTGGTTTGGACCATTTGTTTTGTTGCTGGGAGGACTGCTGCTGCTTTTTCGTTACGTAAAACGACGTCGCGAATTGATCGTGGAGCAACCGCTTTCCGCGGACGAGCGCCGGCGTGCGGAAGCGCTACTGAAGACTTCAGGAAAAGAGACTGCATGATATTTTTCTGGCTGATAGCGGCAATCATGGTTGCCATCGCATTGGCGTTTGTCCTGCCACCCTTGTTGCAGACATCTCGGCAAACCTCACCCGGCGTCGATAATGAACAGAGCAGAAAGGAAGCCAACGTCGACGTCTACCGCGACCAACTTTCCGAACTGGAAGCAGACGTAGCAAACGGAATCGTCAGCCGCGAACAATACACACAGGATCGGGATGAAATTGAGCGACGCTTGCTCGACGATGTATCCCCTCCGGATGCCACGAACAAGGTCCGTGAAAAGAAATCGACGGCTGCAGTTGGCGGCCGGGGTCCGGTGTACGCCATCGCAGTTGGCATCCCCGTCATCGCGATCGCCTTGTATCTGCAAGTAGGTAATCCTGCTGCCCTGTCTGCGCCATCGGGCCTGTCTGCCCGCCCTGGTTCGCCTGCTGCGGTGAGCCAATCTCAAGCGCCATTCGCCGGCGGTGCCCAGCCTTCGGGACAAATGACTCAGCAAGCGATAGAAGCAAACGTGGCGAAGCTGGCCGGGCGTTTGGAACAGAATCCGGGCGACCTTCAGGGATGGATTATGCTTGGCCGCTCCTATGTCAATCTGGAAAAATACAGGGAAGCCAGTAACGCATATGCGAAGGCAACTGCTTTGAAACCGGATGACGCGGACCTCCTGGGCGACTATGCCTTTGCGATGGGAATGGCGAACGGGCAGCGGCTTCAGGGGCAGCCAGTCGACTTAATCAACAAAGCCCTGAAGCTCGATCCTGAAAACCCAAAAGCACTCGAGCTCGCCGGCAGCGCCGCATTCGAAGTAAAGAATTATAGCCAGGCGATAAGCTATTGGCAGAAGCTCATGCAAAAGACGCCGCCAGATTCCGAGTTGGCCCAGGCGCTGGCGCAAAGAATCACCGAAGCGAAGTCGCTGGCCGGTACAGCGGCAAAGTAGATTGGTTTAGAATAACCGACCACAAGACCAGCGAGGAGGCAAGCCATGTCCGAGGAAAAAAGAAAGGTGATGGATTGCAGAACCCACCCGAGTGAGAAAGATTGCACTCTCTTGATCGAAGGAAGAGAAGAAGAAGTGCTTGAGGCCGCAACGCAACATGCGGTCACTGCGCACGGGCATACGAATAGTCCGGAACTGCGCGAGCAAATTCGAATACTTATGAAAGATGCGAAATAGCGTTCAAGCCGCGCGCTGATCGCCCAAAACATAATTACACAATGACACGAGACAATTTGCTATTCGCCATTATCGGCGCGCTGCTGGGTTTCATCATAGGCTTCATCTTTTCCAGCACTATGAATCAACGCTACGGACCAGGCGCGCCTGCCCCGATAGCCAGCACTCAGAATCTGCCGGCGGATCATCCGCCCATTCAGTCTGGTGATACACAAAATCCACAGGCGATTTTTGCTCAAGTGCAGGCGTCGATGAAAAAGGCGCGGGAAGAGCCTACTAACTTTGATGCCCAGGTCGACGCCGCCAAACTTGAATACCAGATACAGCGTTACGATCAGGCAGTTGAGTTTCTGCTTAAGGCAAACCAGCTCAAGCCTGACGACTACGATGTGGTGACAATGTTAGGTGCGGCGAATCTTGAGGGCAGCCATTACGACATGGCCGAAAAGTGGTACAAGATCGCGCTGGCCAGGAAACCTGATGATGTGGGTGTGTTGGCAGGTCTGGCTTTTATGCAGCTGCAAAAAGGTGACGCTAACGCGGCTGAAAAAGCGATTGCCAATCTGGAAAAAGTGGATCCCAGCAATCAGGATTTGCCGCAGTTTCGCGACAAGTTGGCCAGCCTAAAATCCACGGACAAACCGAAGTAGTTGATGATAAGTGTCGTACGGTTATGGCCATATTTTTGGGAATCACGGATCAGCCTGAAGGGCTGTCAGACAGTAGCCGGTGGTCGAAGCATAGCGTAGACCACCGGATAGCAGAGCAAAAGAGAGCACCCTGGAAGGGTGCTAGAAAAACGGTGGCACCCCGCCGGGGTGCAATAGAACAACACACTGTTTCCGGTGGTCTTCGCTTCGCTGCGACCACCGGCTACTTTCGTTCTAACCCTCCGGGTTAAGCGCTCCGCTGGCAGCGGCTGCTTTCGTCCTCCACAACCTACAACCAGCATCAGGGCGAGATCGACATTCGCACAACGCTTACCAGTGGAATCCTCTCGATCTTTCCGTCTTTTCCGGTTACGACAACCTGTCCATTCTCGACTACTACGCGCCGGACGCTGCTCATGTAACGATTGATCAAAGTTCCGTCGTTAGTTTCAATTGTCAATCGAGGACCACTCTCCGGCTCTGGCACAACAGGCGCGGGCGCTTTAGCTACAGAGCGCGCGGTCGTGGTCTTGCGTGTAGGCCGTCCTCTTCTTGATGGGGGTCCAGGTTCTGTCTCGGTGTTTTCCGGACCCGTCTTTTCTGTATCGCCCTTTGATGTTTCTTCAGCCTTCGATGTTTCTTCAGCCTTCGATGTTTCTTCAGCCTTCGGGGGCTGAGGGGTGCGTGCTCTTCGACTTGTTGGCCGCCGCCCTCGCGTTGTCCTCGCCGGAGCCCTGGTAACTTCAGTTTTGGTAACTTCTGAGCGAGTAGCTCCAGCTTTGGCAGTTTTGGCGGGGACGTCTTTCGGCTCGGACGATTCAACTGGAGCGGCCTCAGGCGTGGGCGCTGCGGCAGCTTCCGCCGAAGGTGGCTCCGCGATTCTGGCTCCTACCGATGAAACTCGCCTGCCCTTTGTGCCAGGTCTTCCTCCC
>JBDUCF010000356.1:0-3438 GCA_040003545.1 Pyrinomonadaceae bacterium
TTGTTAGAAAGCGCGTTTCTGAAGTTACCGCGAACTACTGACAACTAACCACTGACAACTGACCACTAACAATCGACTACGAATAGATATTCATCGGCCGAGTTAGCAGAGCAATGGGATCTTCAACATTCAAAGCCTCGCGCACGTAGAAGGCTTCCCCCGCCGCTACCCCAATCAGAGATCCGTAAAAACGCATGCGCCACTCGATCTGCTGCAGAAAATTCTTACCGCTGATCCGCGTCGTAGGTTCTTTTGACTCCGGGTGAAAAAACTGTGACGCATGCGCCCTGATTGAGTTCATCTTGTCTTCGACGAAATCAGAAACATCAACGATAAACGATGGCACCACCAGCCGCGAGTAAACCGGGTGCGCTATGGTGGGCATACGAACCGCCTCCAGTCCGGCCTCTTCGTCGTACCGGCGCATAGTCGAGAGTCGGGCTGCCTCCCGCACGATGCGGCAGGTAGCTGCATGGTCCGGATGCGGATCGTCCCAGTGCGGCGTGAAAATAACTTTGGGCTTATGCGTCCGGATCAGGCGCACCATTGCGCGCCGGGTTTCCTCTGTCAGCCAGATGTGGCCATCCGGTTGACCCAAATTCAAACGCGCATCAAGCTTCATGATATGCGCTGCGTCCAGTGCTTCCTTCGCCCGAATCTCCGGCGTGCCGCGCGTGCCCATTTCGCCGCGCGTCATGTCCAGCACGCCAGTGCGATAGCCGAGTGACTTTAACTTCAGCAGCGTCCCCGCAACAGTCAGCTCCGCATCATCCGGATGCGAGAAGACTGCCAACACATCAAGCTGCGATTGTGAATCAGTCATTGTCTGTTGAGGTTTAACTAAACCAGCACGTTTGGTCAAGTAAACGGGGTGTCTGGGTACTTGCAGTTGGCCCAGCGACGTGCGGTAGGTGCAGTCCGTTAGTTGACCATACTGTTGACTAAACGGCGGCTGCTTCGCTAGCCTCGCGCGAGCGGGGGCATGCCCCCTTCCCGACTGCAAGTTAATAACGTTGATAGGCTGCGAAGCGAACGTCATGAAGCAGAGAACAAGCGGAAACCGCCACCATCAGTTAACACTTTTGCTTTTTCTCGTCACACCCATCGTGGTTTATTCCTTCCTGGCTGCGCTTTCATCGGCGCAAAAACCAACTTCAAAAACCGGGCCCGCCCTGCTTGAAGTCAGCCACCCGTCGAGGTCAGCTACGCCAAAAGCAACGCCGAACGAAATCAAGATTGTTTCCTATAACATTCGCTGGCGCAGTGGTGATGAGTTGCGCGAAATCTCCAAAGCGCTGACGGGCGACACGGTGATCGGAGGCGCCGCAATCGTAGGTTTGCAGGAAGTCGATCGAAATAAGAAGCGCACCGGCAATGCCAACACGTCGCACGCGCTGGCCGAAGACCTGGGTATGTATTACGCCTGGGCCGCGCCGCCCACGCCTAAGAGCGATATGGAGGAAGAAACCGGGGTGGCGATTCTAAGCAGATATCCGTTAACAGACATCGAGCGCCTGGTTCTGCCGCACGATGGTCCCGGTGGCAGAAGACGTGTAGCACTGGGCGCGACGGTCAAAGTCGGTGAGACGAGCATCCGGGTCTATTCAGTTCATGCCGAGACCCGCATACCTGTCGCGGGTAAGTTGGATCAGATGCGCGCGGTGCTTGATGACCTGGCGCATTATCCCAAGACCATGCCGGCGATCGTCCTTGGCGACTTCAATACCTGGGAAGTGAGTGCTGTCGACGAAACAACAAAACTATTTAAGGACGCCGGATTCTCCACCCCGTTTGCTGAGAACGAACCAACATTCTTCACGAAGGTGCTAATCAGCATTGAGTTGAAGCTTGATTGGATCTGGCTTCGTGGTTTGCCGGTAGTGAATCACGGCATCGATCGAAAGATCGCTGTGTCAGATCACTGGCCGCTATGGACCGTGGTCCGCTTTCAGTCAGACAGAGGGATATCAGGGGGCATACGACGGCCAATGAAATAGGCGACGAGTGGCGGCAGCAACAGAATTATCAGGACAGCCCACCACAGGTGAAACAATCCCAACATCACAAATATCAACAGCTCAATTGAGATGTACTCGAACAGGTTACAGGGGCTGTGTGTCGGCTCACTGATGATGCTGCCGCATTGGCCATCGTAAGTTAAGATCGAGCCAACCACGATGGCGAGGATTGCCAGGGCCACCAGCGCCGCATCTATTTTCAATCCCAGGCGAAGATAATAACCGGCCTTTGTCTTCGTAGGGTTTCTGGTCATGGCGCGATCGTTACCGCACACCCCATTCCCAGATTCCATATTGAACCTTTTTGTCCACCCGATGGCCCGCCTGCTTTAGCGATAACACGATCTGTCCGCGATGGTGTGACTCGTGCGAGATCAAATAGCCGAGAAAAGCTGAGACGTGCGGCTTAAAGCCTTTCACTTTGCCACCCGCTGCGACGCTCTGGCTTAGCAGCGCATCCATCGCCCGGCCCGAGGCACTGAGGGATTTCTGCAGCAGCTTTTTATCTTTCGCCTGGTGGTTCTCGATCTTCGCCAAACCTCTCAGGAGATCAGGGGCCGCCGCCTTTAACCACATCAAACGCACGTTGTGAATATGCGCAAACTGCTCACCCACGCTGCGGCCCTTCGAAGCCGAGTAGGTGATGAGCGCCGCCGGCTCTACTGAATCCAGCAAGTAGAGATTGATGCGATCATGAATATTCCAGGTTTCGAGGAATGGGTCTTCAGGCAAGGATGCTTACCTCCTTATAGTGGGTGCGGGCGTTGGGGCGCATCCCCATCGCGACGTGGCAATCAAGTGGGCCCACCCGCTACCGCAGGTGGTTCTGACAAGTTAGCGGAGTTTCACGGTTACGTTATTTGCCGTCAGGGCATTTCCGGTGGCGCGCTGCAGCTCGGCAATCGCTTTATTAAGATCCGTTTGCGCCCGCAGCTCATTCGCGCGCGCCGTAGCCAGCGCTGTTTGGCGTTCGAGCACCAGAAAGACTGTCGATTGTCCCGTATCAAACTTGCGCTGCTCGCTGGCATATTGCTTCTCTGCCGCGTCGCGGCCGGTCGCCGCCGCGCGCAAACGTGCCGCCGCGGTTCGCAACACCTGCAAAGCATTGCGCACATCCACCTGAATCAATTGCTCCAGCTGCTCACGCTGCGTTGCAATCCGCCTTCCCTCTACCAGTGAACGACCGAGATTAGCTTCAGCGGTGCGATTGCGCAACGGCAAACTCATCGATACGCCAACGCGGAAATTATTGAATTGATCGGAGAACAAATTTCGCAGCGACTGAGGGTAACCACCAATCAAGTTCGGCGGCAAACTACTCGCGGGAGGCGCCGGCAAAGGCTGCAGCCCGGCCGGTACGGACAACAGGTTGACGCGATTCCGCAAATCATCGTTTGAGCGCGTGAACGGATTCGTGGTC
>JBDUCF010000357.1:0-3405 GCA_040003545.1 Pyrinomonadaceae bacterium
GCGCACTTGTGCGCCGAATCCTAAACTAAAATGCAACTCTTCAAATCAAAAGAGCCCAACCTTGTCCATTACGTGACTGCCGTAACCTATCATCGTGTGCCCATGTTTCGCGATGATCACGCCTGCTCTCTTTTCATTGATGCCCTAGCCAAGACGCGCTCGACGGATCTGTTTAAGTTGATTGGCTACGTTGTCATGCCAGATCACTTTCATTTGCTTGCGAATCCTCTTCGTTTAGACATAAGCACGGTCGTTGGAAGACTCAAAGGACGGGCAGCTTCCTCGATCCTTAAATGGTTACGAGCGGAGGAGCATGAGGCGTCACTAGCCAAGCAGGCGCTGGCGCAGCCGCTTAAGTCCGGCCAAACCCACGCCGTTTGGTTGCAGGACTTTTCAGCAATAGATATCTGGAGCCCCAAGTTCATTCGTCAAAAACTTCATTACATCCACATGAATCCAGTGCGCGCCGGATTATGTGATCATCCGGCAAGGTGGCCATGGTCGAGTTATCACGCATATCTGCCGCACGAAGCGGGAAGTGTTCCTATTGAGATGGATCAGCGATGGCTCTGGACTGAGAACGAATTGACTTCGGGCGGGGCCACGCGGACAAGTCCATCGTCTGAATGGAAAATAGGATGAACCGCATCGTTTCGACGGTGCGTTCGCGGCGGAGCCCGCAAAGAGCCGGACAAGTCCGGCGTCTAAACGGGTAGAGTTGTGAATTAGGGTCGTAACATTAGGATCAGAACGATGAAGCGCAAATGAAATTCCCCAGATCCAGCGGCATCCTGCTCCACCCAACTTCGCTCCCCGGCCCATTCGGGATCGGCGATCTGGGGCCGGAAGCTTATGCCTTCGCCGACTTCCTGGCGGCCGGCGGACAGAACTTGTGGCAGGTGTTGCCGCTGGGCCCAACCGGATACGGGGATTCGCCTTATGCCTGCTACTCAGCTTTTGCCGGCAACACGATGCTTATCAGCCCCGAGCAATTGGTCATTGAAGGATTGCTCTCCCGGTCTGACATGCCGGCTGCGATCCCATTCCCGGCGGAACGGGTTGAATTTCAGCGAGTTCATGAGTTCAAGAATGATCTGCTGCGCAAAGCGTACCAGCATTACAAACGAACTACCGACACCACCCTCCGCAGCGCTTTTGAAACTTTCGCCCAGCGCTATGCCGATTGGCTTGACGATTATTCTTTGTTTCAAGCGCTGAAGCATGCCCACGGCGGCGTTGCCTGGAACGAATGGGAGCCGGCCCTGGTGCGTCGCACGCCTGCGGCCCTGGCCCGCGCTCGCGACCAGCTTGAAGAGGAAGTCGAAGCGCAAATGTTTTATCAGTTCCTCTTTTTCCGGCAGTGGTTTGCCCTGAAGAACTACTGCAACCAGCGCAGCATAAAGCTTATCGGAGACCTGCCGATTTTCGTGGCGCCGGACTCGGCTGACGTGTGGACCAACCCCGAGCAATTCAAGCTGGACAAGAACGGAACTCCGCTGGTGGTGGCGGGCGTGCCGCCGGACTATTTCAGCGCGACCGGTCAGTTCTGGGGTAATCCTCTATACAACTGGGATCGAATGCTCGACGACGGATTCAAGTGGTGGATTAAGCGAGTTGCCGACACGCTGCACGTGGTCGACATCGTGCGGGTGGATCATTTTCGTGGCTTTGCCGCCTGCTGGGAAATTCCGGGAGGCGACAAGACGGCGGAGCGTGGACGTTGGGTGGAAGCGCCCGGCAGAGAACTCTTTACCGCCATCAGAAAGGCGCTGGGAGAGTTGCCTATTATCGCCGAAGATCTTGGCGTGATTACTCCGGACGTTATTTCCCTGCGTGACGAATTTGGTTTTCCCGGGATGCGTATCCTGCAATTTGCATTTGGCGGCGACACGAAGAACATTGATCTGCCGCACAATTACGAAGCAAACGTTGTTGCCTATACCGGCACTCATGACAACGATACGACCGTCGGCTGGTTTCGCAGCGTTGCTGGTGAAGGATCTACCAGGACCGCCGCGCAGATTGAGCGCGAGCGAAAGTTCTGTTTGGATTACCTGAACACTGACGGTAAAGAGATTCACTGGGACTTCATTCGGGCCGTGCTGGCTTCGGTGGCAAATACAGCGGTCGTTCCTTTGCAGGATCTGCTAGGCCTGGGATCGGAGGCGCGCATGAACCTTCCCAACACTACTGAAGGGAACTGGTCCTGGCGCGTCAAGCCGAACGCATTGACCGGCGAGATCACTGAGCGTCTGAGAAAATTGACGGAGTTGTATGGTCGAGCTGGTGAAATAGCAGAGAAGGTCGCTGCCGTTTAGCAGGCGGAGTTGTCCGCCAGGGACACCTGAAACAAAATGCGCTCTACAAAAACAATCCGGCTAACCTTCCTCGGCGTGCTGGTCCTTACTTCGGCTGTTGGAGGCGTCGCGCAGAGCGCGCCTGAAGTAGTGAAAGTTGAGCCGCCCAGCTGGTGGGCCGGAAGTTCGGTTAATCCGGTGCGGCTGATGATTCGTGGCAGGAATCTGTCGGGGGCGCAGGTGCAGGTGGTTGGCCGCGGTCTGCGTGTGTTGGGAACTCCCAAAGTAAACGAGCGCGGCACGTATGTCTTCGTGAATGTTGCAATTGCTGCCAATGCACTACCGGGCGAACGCACGCTGAAAATCTCGACGCCGGCAGGCACTGCTAATGGGTCATTCGACATTCTCCCGCCTCTGAATCGCAACCACCGTTTCCTGGGATTTTCTCAGGCTGATGTGATGTACCTGATCATGATTGACCGCTTCTGTGACGGCGATCTTTCAAACAACGATCCGCCGCAATCGCGCGGCCTGTATGACCGCTACGACAAATTCTACTATCACGGCGGTGACCTCCAGGGTGTTATCGACAGGCTCCCTTATCTGAAGAACCTTGGGGTCACCGCAGTATGGCTGACGCCGTGGTACGACAACTACGACCATCCCAATCAGATAGAGCTGAAGGAGGAAAAACCCAGTACCGGCTTTCATGGCTACAACCCTCAGGACTTTTACGAGGTCGAAGAACATTTCGGCACGCTGGCAAAGTTGCGCGAACTCGTTGAGACTGTACACCGCTCCGGCATAAAGATTATTCAGGACGAGGTGGTTAATCACACCGGGCCCTATCATTCATGGGTTGACGATCCTCCCACTCCGACCTGGTTCAACGGGACGAAAGAACATCACCTGAAGAACGTATTCCAAACGTGGGCTCTGCATGATCCACGTCCCGTCGAGGAACTGAAGCGCGAAACGATGGAAGGTTGGTTCCTGGACTTTCTTCCTGATCTCAATCAAAACGATCCTGAGGTTTCTCGTTACCTGATTCAGAATACTTTGTGGTGGATCGGCACGACCGGGCTCGACGGCATTCGCATGGACACCT
>JBDUCF010000358.1:0-3405 GCA_040003545.1 Pyrinomonadaceae bacterium
TTGCGCACCGTCTCTTTCAGAGCCGCCGTGTCACCGGTCGTGCGTACCAGCAATGAAGTATCCATTTCTTCAGGCTGGGCCTGCGGCACATAGAAAAAGAGTTCTGGAGTTTGGCCGACACGATACATTTGATTGTCTCGCGCCACCCCGATGACTTGGGCCACCGGAAAGACGACTTCGTTTCCGTCGAGCAAGCGCTTCTCCAGCCGCAGAGTCTTGCCAAGCGAGTTCTGATCGGGCCAGAGGTTGCGCGCTGTTGACTCGGTGATGATCACGACTGGCGCTTTGGCGTTAACCTCTTCCGCGGTGAAGCCGCGCCCTTGCGCTAATGAAATTCCGACGGTGTCAAGGTAGTTAGCCGGTATTCCTGCAAAAGGAGCGCCGTCAAATTGGGTGGGGCCTGGTCCTGCCGAATCCAGCAAAGTGATCCCGGCGCGTCCGCCAAAGGTGCGATCGAGGCTCACGGCTTGCACGCCGGGCAGGGCAGCTAGCCGGGCTATCAGTTGTTGTTGAAACAGCCGGGCGCGCGCGGCGTCATATCCGCTCAGTTCCAAACTGTAGCCCACCGAAATTAACTTCTTTGTCTCGAAGCCAGGATTGGTTGCCAGCACACGCTCCAGCCCGCGCACTAACAGTCCCGCCGGAACCAACAGAACCAAACAGAGCGATACCTGCGAGACGACAAGCGCGCTGCGTAGCCAGGAACGCGAGCCGCGTCCGCTGAGGCTCGCACCTTCCTCCTTCAAAACCGTGATCAGATCGGGCCTAGTCGTGCGCAAGGCCGGGGCTAAGCCGAATGCGATCCCGCTCACCATCGAGAGCAGGAGAGCGAACGCTAAAACACGCAGGTCCGGCGAAAGATCGAGCGCCAGTCTGGAGGCATCCCCGCCAACGTAGCGCGTGAGCGCCCACGCTAATAGCAGATCGAGACTCCACCATGCGAGTAACACGCCGGCTGTCCCGCCCAGCGTTGCCAACAGGAAGCTCTCGGTCAGTAATTGGCGGACCAACCGCCAACGACTGGCGCCAAGGCAAAGACGCACGCCGATCTCTTTCTGCCGTGCCGCCGAGCGCGCCAGCAGCATATTGGCAATGTTGGAACAGGCAATCAGTAATACCAACCCGCTGGCGCCCAACACCATGGCCATCAATCCCCAAACACTATTGTCGCCTTCGATTTCCGAAATCGAAGTGACTGTGACATTCCTCTTTTGCTCCGGTGCTGGGTTTGCTGGCGCTTGTTGGCTGTGCATCAAAGCGATCTCAGCTCGCGCTTCAGCAACTGTTTTGCCAGGCTTGAGGCGCGCGTAGAGTTTCAGCCACTCAAATTGCTGACCGCCAAACCAGTCTCGCTGCTCCGGGGCAGTCTCCTCGAAATAGACGGTCGGCATCGCCCCACGCATCATCAACGGCAGCCAGATGTCGGGCATTTCATATCTGAGTCCGACAAAAGCAGGACTCGTCACACCGATAACCGTGAAGGGCTTGCCGTTCAACTGGATGCTTCGCCCCAGAATCTGCGGATCTCCGGCAAACCGGCGCTGCCAGAAATGATCGGTCAGGACCACCACCGCATCCTGCCCCGACACACGGTTTGCTTCAGAGGTAAAAAAATGCCCTAGCCGAGTGTTGCCGCCGAGCATGGAGAAGTAATTGTCGGAAACAAAACTTCCTACGACTTCTTCAGGGTCAACGCCCGGGGTCTTTTCACCTAGCAGGAACTTCTCGTCCTGCTGCGCAATCAAATCAGAGAAGACTTGAGTGTGATCGCGGAAATAGGAATAGGCGGGAAACGAGAAGGCATCCTCTTTTCTCGCGCCTTCATACTGGAGTTTGACGATGGTGTCGGGGTCCTTAACCGGCTTGGGGCGTATGAAGATATTGAAGCCGGTAAAGAGTGCGGTGTTGACTCCGACGCCTAACGCCAGGGTGACAACCGCGATGAGGGTGAAGCCCGGCTTCTTCCAGAGCATTCGCACGCTGTAGCGTAGATCCTGAATTAAAGTTTGCATCATTGCTCCTGATTACTCGTACCGCAACGCCACCAGCGGATCGACTTTCGTGGCCCGGCGCGCCGGCACCAGAATCGCCAGCAACGCGACCACAGTCAGAAAAACGGAAACGGCGATGAACGTCACCGGATCAAGCGTACTGAGATCAATTAATACCGCCACCAGCAAACGTGAGATCAACGCTCCGCCGAGAACGCCGCAAACCACTCCAATGGCTGTCAGTTTCAATCCCTGAACCAGGAACATCCTGACGACATCCACGGGCTCTGCTCCCAACGCCACCCGAATGCCGATCTCACGTGTCCGTTGAGTCACTACGAATGACATCACTCCATATAGCCCAATCGAGGCGAGCAGCAACGCGAGTATTCCCAGCACGCCGGAAAGCCAGGCGATTGCTCGGAACGGAGCCATTTGCAAAGCAAGCGTTTCTTCGATTCGCCGCACTGAAACTCGCAACAACGGATCGATCGTCGTAGCCGTCCCGCGCACCATGTTCATTACTGGTGCTGGATCGCCATCACTACGCACCATCAAATACTGACCGGAGGGGCTGGTTGGCGGGAGCGGCATGTAGAGGAACGTTTCGTCCTTGTCCCAGATCCACCGGCTGCGCGCATCGCGCGTCACGCCGATCACCTCGTATTGCCGGTAAGCGATCGCCGCCTTATCCCGAACATCGCTCTCAGGCTGCTCACTCCCAGCGGCAATACCGAGCTGTTTGCTGAGCGGATCTGCGCCCGGCCAATAGCGTTGGGCGGTGGCTTCGCTGATGACGACGACCGGGGCATTCGCATTTACTTCCTGTGCAGTGAAGGGACGCCCCCGGGTGAGCGGGATAGCCAAGGTTTCGAAGTATTCGGCAGAGACAAAATTGAATCTGGCCTCGAGTTGTTGAAGGGTCTCGCCCGGTTGACCGGGCAAGGTAACACCAGTGTTCCCCATTCCGCCTGAAAGCGGTTGCTGCTGCGCCTGGCTTACGGCCACAACTCCCGGCATCGCCCGCAGCCGGTCGGCAAGTTGGCGTCGCAATTCTGATTCGCGAGTCGCATCTTTCTTCTCTCCGGAGCCACCCGCATCCACCACCCCGCCGCGGCCGCCGCGTCGGGGATCCCGGTCCGCAGGTACTTCTGACAAAGCCCTCAACCCAACCGCTACGGCGAACACGTTCTTCGTATTCATCCCAGTGTCGATTGTCCTAACACGTTGCAGATTTCGCACGAGCAATCCGGCGGCCAAAAGGAGAGCCATGCAGACAGCGATTTGTGCGACGACCAGCCCGCTGCGCAAACGCGCCTGGCTGAGGTGTTGGCCGAAAGTCGATCCTTCGTCTTTGAGAGCGCGAGTTAACTCAGGCTTTGAGGCTTGTAGCGCAGGTGCAAGACCAGCGCCG
>JBDUCF010000059.1:0-11474 GCA_040003545.1 Pyrinomonadaceae bacterium
CCTGTTGCGAGATTGGAGCCATACTAGGCGGCGCGCCAAAGGATGAACAGTGCAGCTTAAGAGATTACGGGACAAACCTTGGAACAGCTTTTCAGCTCGTTGATGATCTGCTTGATTTCACTTCGTCCGATGAATCGATGGGCAAGCCGACGGGCGTCGATTTGCTGGAGGGAAAACTCACGCTGCCACTGGTTTACTTACTTGAGACCGACCCCGCGGCGCGCGATTCGGTGCAAACGGTAATGGCAGATAGTGGCTACGGCCGTATTTCGCGCGAGCACCTTCTGCGTGCGCTGGAGGAGAGCGGCGCCATCGCTCGCGCCCGCCAACGCGCGTATGAATACGCCGAAACGGCCAGGACGTGCCTCCAGGGATTGCCGGAGTCAGACTACTGCGAAGCGCTGCGGGCCATTCCCTCCTACATCATCGAGCGGAACCGGTAGGCCATTGCCGATTGCCAAGGATTGCCGATTTGTAACACCAGCCCTCCCGCTGGTAACGCCAATTATTAGGGTGCGCGCAGTCAACAGCTCGCATACTTTTGGCGCAAACCGATAGTCGGCGCCAAAAACCCCGAAAGTTATTGAAAATCGGCAATCGGCAATCTACAATCGCCAATGACTTATGGCTAATGAGAACCTGATAGCTAAGCTCGAACAAAGCCTGCGCCAGTCGCGCGGCGCGCGCACGCGATTAGCGGCGCGCCTGACTGAGCTCGAAGCCGAGGCTGATATGGTTCGGGCTGAACTTTCGGAGATGGATCTTCTCGCCGGCCAGACTGAGGCCGCGATCTTTCGTCTGCTGTCCAACGTCATGAGCGGCCCTTCAACTCAGGTGGGTACGACGTCGGTGTCCGAGTTGGAAGCTACGCTGCAAAATCGTCTGGACAAAGGCGACTCATTTGCTCGCCGCTCATTTCACCAGC
Source organism: Pyrinomonadaceae bacterium (assembly GCA_040003545.1). Taxonomy (GTDB): domain Bacteria; phylum Acidobacteriota; class Blastocatellia; order Pyrinomonadales; family Pyrinomonadaceae; genus DASXRU01. The sequence goes on from JBDUCF010000059.1 coordinate 926, forward strand.
ACCATCAAATTCCCACAATTAGATCGGGCATCGAAGTCACAAACGATCGATTCATAGACCGCACAATTCCGCAGGCGGCAACTATGTTGCTAAGGGAGGCGGGCGAACCCCTGCATGTGAATGAGATCTACAATCGTCTGATGGAAGGTGGCTTTAATTTCACCGGCCACAATCCCACCATCAGCATAGCGGTCTCGTTGAATCGCAATGGCCGCTTTCGCAAGGTTGCTCCCGGCACGTTCGACCTGGTCATGCGCGAGGCATCGCGAGCCTCTTAAGACACATCTTAAAGACTCCTAACGCAGGCCCTCCGGCTTGCGCGCAACAGGTTGCGTTACATGTAAAGCAGGAGACCTTTCTCCAATGATTATCAAATCGCGTAGTTTCTTGCTTACCAGATTTGTTGTCGTTCTCCTTGTGTTGCCGGCTTGCGGACTGGTTGTTAACGCCCAGGAAGCGAAGAAAGCCGGCGCCCCCACTTATCTCTCGTCACTCGAGGCGGAGGTGATTCAGGAAATCAACCTGGCGCGTGCCCATCCCGAGAAATATGTCGCATATCTTCAGGAGTACAAGAAGTACTACAACGGCAAGATCTGTTCGTCACCTACTCGAGCGAGGCCGGTGATGACAAGCGAAGGTGTCGCCGCGATTGATGAAGCAATTCGTTTCCTCAAGTCGAGCAATCCCCTGGGGCAGTTGGAACCCTCGAGGGGGTTGTCTTTGGGAGCAAGAGATCACGTCCTGGACCTGTCGCAAAAAGGAATGATCAGCCACCGAGGAAGTGATGGCAGCCTGCCGACTGATCGCGTCAGCCGCTACGGCACCTGGGAAAGCACGATGGGTGAGGCCATTCTTTTCGAAGTCAGCACACCCAGAGAGATGGTCATGCAGTTGATTATCGATGACGGCGTTCGGGATCGAGGACACCGAAAGGACGTCTTCGAACCAAGCTTCCAGGTGGCCGGGGTTTCCATTGTGCCGAAGGGCGGCTTTGGCGGCTTTTGCGTAATCGATTTCGCCGACGGTTTCACGGAGAACACTTCTGATAAGCCCGGCGCTCCCGGAACTCCGCGCCTCTAAATGGCAGCCTCAATTTCCTCAACATTGTAGGTTTTAGCTGGTCCATTATGATTCCGATGGTAACCAGCCTTCTCTTTTGAGTACCCATCATCAACCGACGCAACCTATTCGTCTACCAAGGGACAGTTTCCCCGGCTCAGCAGAAGTTCCTTCATTTCGGACCTCTTAACAGACACAGACGGCGCTTGAGTTAATTGTAGGAGGCTGATATAAGCCGAGAACCGGTAACCCACATCCTCAAGTAACAAAAGGCGTCGCCCAAATGACTGAGAAGGATTCTGACAAGATAGATCTCGCGCCGTCGATCACAACTCACGAAGCATCAGAACGTTCGCAATCATCGCAACTGTCACCATCGACTGCCTCGTCTACCCGTTTACCCGTTTCCGCCAAAGACTCGTCTTCGTACTCACCAAAAATCGAATGGTTTAGGAAACACAGCATACCAATTGTGGGCGTCAGCCTAATAGCTCTGCTAGGCTGTTTGGTAGCTCACTATAGTTCGCGCGCCATAGATTTAACGAGAACCAAAGACGCTGCAGATGCACTCAAGAATTTTGTCGAGGTTGTTGCGATTCTTGTTGGCGGAGGGTGGGCACTCTTTAGATATAGCAAAGGAAGAACCTTCCAGGAGAGCTTGGTAGCCGCCGTTTCGGGAAAGTTAATGACGATAAGCGATAGAAGCTATCTTGTAGTTAATATCCAGATCAAGAATGTTGGTCAATCCCTAATTGAATTCGCTCCCGCAGCTAGCTCTTTGAAACTCTTCGAATACAATGGCTCTCCACCCAAAGAGATTATTACCGTAACGGACAATAAACTCACTCAATTTGATGCGCTTGATGACAATGACCGCTATATTGAACCTAATGAAATCATAGAGGGAACGCGTTTATCGCCATTCCAGGCGCGGTGGAGTTAGGTTTTAGACTAGAACTTGAAATTATTAGCGCTCGAGAATTTACCTGGCGTGCGTCTTCAATAGTGACAAGACACTCCTAGGTGGTAATATTGGTTCTGACACAGCATCCAAAGAAGGGAGTTAGCTATGGCTGGAGCGACAATAATTATCAACAACCGGGCTTTTGCGAACGGCGAATATAAGAAATACCGTTCGACCCAAGAACAAATCCAACAAAATCAGCGCGAGAACCAAGCTCAAAGACAACGAGACGAAAGGGCTCGCAACGAAAGCAACGGCAGCCAGAGCTCTGACAATACGGAGAGGCGACAGAACGGCGTCTAGTGCCAGTCGATAGCTCAGGGTCTTGCGACTCGCATTATTCTAACTGACTTCTATTAATCGGGTTCTGCGCCAGCCGCCGAATGAATCTTAACGAGCCTCGAACGACATTGGGTCGAACGAGGCTCTTGGTGTGTTAGATGGAGTTGTCGTCAGCGTCTCCGAAACGCTAATTTTACGTTCATATGCATGCAATGATTCTGGCAGCGGGTTACGGTACACGACTGTGGCCCTTAACTGCCGATAGAACAAAACCGGCCATCCCGTTCCTGGGCAGGCCGCTGGTCGGTTACGTGGCCGAGTATCTGGCCGGGCATGGCGTGGACGAGGTGATCGTTAATCTGCATCACCGGCCCGAATCTGTGCGCGCGGCGTTGGGAGACGGTAGCCGCTTTGGGGTTAAGCTTCGTTACGTCGAAGAGCCTGTCATTCTCGGCACCAGCGGTGCGCTCGACAATGCGCGGCAGTTGCTTGGAGACGATACGTTTGTGGTGGTAAATGGAAAGATAATTACCGATATCGATCTGACTGAGGCGGTGAAAACTCATCGCCAGACAAACGCGCTGGCGACGCTGGTGCTGCGACCCAACCCCTTGCGGGAAGCGTTCAGTATCGTGGAGACCCGGGGTGGGCTGGTGACAAAGTTTGCCGGGATGCCGTCGGGGCAGGTCGCAGGGGAAACAGATCCGCTGATGTTTACCGGAATTCAGATTCTGGAGCCGCGCATTTTCGACTACATTCCCCACGGTGTGTTTTCACACTCGACGGTGGATGTTTATCCGCAAGCCATCGCGAAGGGTGAGCGCATCGCCGCTCACGTGGCTGAAGGGATGTGGTATGAACTATCGACTATTCCGAGGTATCTGGAAATCAGCCTTCGCCTGCTGAGCAGCCTGGGTCGCGATTTCGAGATTGGTGAAGACTGCCAGATCCAGAACGGAGCGGCAGTCAGTGAGGCAATACTCTGGGATCGCGTCACAGTCGAAGAGGGCGCGCGCGTGCGTCACTCCATTCTGGCCGACGGTGTACGCATATCTAATGGCGAGGTAATTGAAGATTCCGCAGTCGTGCCGGCTTCGCTGGTGCGTAATGTGGAGCCACCAGCCAAGGCTCTCAAGGGCGAGTTCAAAGGCGATAACTTTGTCGTGCCGCTAACGCAATGATACAATTCGGGCCGCATTCTGACGAGTTAAGCGGACGGCGGGGCGCGTAAATTCGTCCCGCCGCTTTAGCAATCACACATCGCCTTCCCATGAGTCAACCTACCCAGGCCGGCGCGAATTCGCCCGCGAAAACCGCGCGCCAGAGGCTGGGTGAATTTCTGGCCCGCCAACATCGGACAAGGGAACCGGTAATTACGCCGCTGACGCCGGACGCTTCGACGCGAGAGTATTTCCGCATTCCCTGGAATCGCGGGACCGCCGTTGCCGCGGTTTATCCGGAGCCGTTCGATCCTGAATTACATCCCTATCTGGATGTCACCCGTCTATTTAGCGAATGCGGCTTGCCGGTGCCGGAGGTTTACGAAGCTGATGGCCCCAGCGGCATCATCGTGCAGGAAGACCTGGGAGACAGCCAACTATACCGCGTCTTCGAAGCCGTGTCTGAAGACGAGCGCGAAGAGTATTTGGATCGGGCCATCGCGCTGATCGCTGAGATTCAGGCGGCTACCGACACTGCGTTCAAGCGGCAATCGATCGCCAGTCGACTGGCTTTCGATGAGCCAAAGCTTTCATGGGAACTCGGCTTTTTCATGGAGCACTATTTTGGCAGTTTGCGCGGCGAACAACTGAAACACGCCGAAGCTGCCGAGTTGAAAGCGGAGATGAATGACATTGCGGTGGAGTTGGCGGCGCGGCCCAGAGTTTTATGCCACCGGGATTTCCATTCCGCCAATTTGCTGCTGGATCGAAACAAGCGTCTGCGCATCGTCGATCATCAGGACGCTCGGATGGGTCCGGCCAGCTACGATCTGGTTTCGCTGGTGCTCGATCGACAACCAACACCACCATCGTTGGCAGAGCTGCGGGCGCACCGGCTTTATCTACTTGAAGAGCGCAGACTCCGCGGATTGGAAGCACTGGATCCGGATGAGTTCAGTCGCGAGTTTCGATTGATGACAGTCCAACGGGGGCTGAAAGCGATTGGCACCTTTTCGTATCAAACGGCGGTCTGCGGGCGCGGCGCTTTCTATGCAGACTTCATTGCGCCGACATTTCAGATTGTCTTGCTGGCGGCCCGCTGGTTGGATCGCTTTCCCGCGTTGCGGCGCGCGATCGAAGAACGGATCGCAGTTTCTTAGGTCAAACGGACGGTCCCGGTGAGGTCAGTACCGCCCGCGGTAGCGGGTGGGTTCTTGAAGGGTATGAGGTCGGGTGAGCATGGACGCAACGGACCCACCCGCTACCGCGGGCGGTACTGACCTCACCGGGACCGCGACTGTTGCAATTAAGCTTGGCAAGCTGCTCAGAACGCGCAAAGGTCTCCCAGGAGTTACTTCGTTGCGTTTAGACAATCGTTTGATAAAAACGATTCAGGATTCACCGAGGGACAGGTCAAACAGTTTTCATGATGCAGCAAACCTACATCGCAGATTTATCAAAGCATGCCGGGGAAGAAGTCACGATCAAGGGCTGGCTCTACAACCTTCGATCCAGCGGCAAGATTTTGTTTCCGCAATTTCGCGATGGCACCGGCATCGTGCAGTGCGTAGTCCTGAAGAATTCCGTCACGCCCGAGATCTGGGAATCGTTGAAGGGTCTGGGCCAGGAATCGGCGTTAGCCGTACGCGGGAAGGTGAGGGAAGACGCGCGGGCCCCGGGCGGGTACGAAATTGACGTTTCGGATGCCTCGGTAATTCAGAACGCGCAGGACTATCCCATCAGCCTCAAGGAACATGGCACGGAATTCCTGATGGATCATCGCCATCTCTGGCTGCGGTCGAAACGCCAACACGCGGTCCTGAAGGTCCGCCACACGGTTGTAAAAGCCGTGCGCGACTTTCTGGACAGCAACGGGTTCACTCTTTGCGACGCGCCCATTTTCACGCCGGCAGCGTGCGAAGGGACCACGACCCTGTTTGAAGTGGATTACTTCGAGGGCGAAAAAGCTTACCTGACGCAATCAGGCCAGCTTTACAACGAAGCCACCGCCGCCGCGTTCGGGAAGGTCTATTGCTTCGGTCCAACCTTCCGCGCTGAAAAGTCGAAGACCCGGCGGCATCTGACTGAGTTCTGGATGGTCGAGCCGGAGATGGCTTTCGCAACCCTCGACGACGTCCTGGATTTGGCGGAACGGTTCTTATCGTACATTGCCGAGCGAGTCATCACGGATCGCGGGGAAGAGTTAAAGACACTGGAGCGCGATGTCGCGAAGCTGGAAGCAATCGTGCCACCCTTTCCCCGACTTCACTACGATGATGCGGTAAAGATGCTGCATGCGGGTCATGATGCCGGGGAGGTGGAGACGCGCTTCGAATGGGGCGGCGATTTCGGCGCGCCCGATGAAACTTATCTGTCCGGCAAGTACGACAAGCCGGTGATGGTCCATCACTATCCCGCCGCCGTAAAAGCATTCTACATGGCTCGCGATCCGGAGCGACCAGAGTTGGCCCTGGGTGTTGACGTGCTGGCGCCGGAAGGATATGGCGAAGTGATCGGCGGCGGAGAGCGCGCTACGTCTCTGGAGTTTCTCGAGGAACAGATTGCCGCGCATGAACTGCCTCAGGAAGCATTTGAATGGTATCTGGACTTGCGTCGCTACGGCAGCGTGCCGCATGCCGGCTTCGGCATGGGTATCGAGCGCTGCACGGCGTGGATTTGCGGCATTGAGCATATTCGCGAGACGATTCCGTTTCCCAGGATGCTGTACCGGATCAGGCCTTAGTCTCGCGAAACGTTTAGGAGTGGGCTACCGCCCGCTCGGTCGGGGATTCCCCGACTTTAAACGAATAGGTGAGTGTGACACTAGATGGAAGAGCGTCTGCGTTTGGAATTCAACGAATGGGCCCGCGCCGGGCGTGGCGAGAGCATGGAGCGCGGTCACCGGCCGGTGGGCGAACAGGCAATTGAGCGCATGGCCGTGCCGAAAGACGCGCGGGTCCTTGATCTTGGCTGCGGTTCCGGCTGGGCTACACGATTGTTAGCTGAAGACGCGAGCGAAGGTTCCGTCGTGGGTGTCGATATTTCAGACGAAATGATCGAGCTGGCTCGCAAAACCTCCGCCGCTTTGCCGAATGCAGAGTTTCAGGTTGCCGGCGCGGGTCTGCTTCCCTTTGCGGATGGAGCATTCACGCATGCCTTTTCTATGGAGTCACTGTACTACTACGACGACATGCCGGCGGCATTGCGGGAAGTCGCGCGCGTTCTGGTTCCCGGCGGTCATTTCGTAGCCGTAGTGGATCTATATTTTGAGAACAAGCCTTCGCACCAGTGGGTCGATCAACTAAAGGTTCCCGTACACTTGCTGAGTATTTCTCAGTACCGCGATCTGTTTCGCGAAGCGGGGTTTCCGCACGTGCAGGATGAACGCCTCCAGGATCCCACTCCGGTTCCTGCCGACTATACAAGCGGTTCCTTCAAGAGTCGCGATGATTATCTCGAGTATCGCGCTTCGGGATCGCTGATGATTATCGGCAGCACCTCTTCACGAACGATGTCCCGAGCAACGACATGAGCGAAACACAAGAACGTATTGTCACAATTTTTGGCGGGGCCCGCTGCGCGCCAACAGATCCTGAGTACGCGCAGGCACACCGGGCGGGCGAATTGCTGGCTATGGCCGGCTACACCATCTGCACCGGCGGCTATCTGGGCGTGATGGAGGCTGCCAGCAGGGGCGCGTCGGAAAAGGGTGGCCGTGTGCTGGGCATCGTGATGAATCAGTTCAAGGCCGAACCGAATCGTTACCTGACTGACAAAGTGGCAACGCCGCACTTTTATGAACGATTGCAGCGGCTTATTACCAGGTCGGTCGGCTTCATAGCCATTCGTGGCGGCATGGGTACGGTAACGGAGCTATCGCTGGTTTGGAATAAAATACAGACCGGCGTCATCGGCCCGCGTCCGCTGGTCCTGCTGGGCGAGTGCTGGCCGCCAATAGTTAAAGCGTGGCAGAAGCATCTGGTGGTAAGCGACAAGGATGTAGCGGCTCTCGACTTTGCCAACACGCCGGAGGAAGCCGTGGCAATCATCGAGGAAAAATCTAAAGGCGTGATCTTATGAACTGCCCCACTTGCGGTGCAGCTATGCTGGCCGGCGCAGCCTTCTGCGGTGCTTGCGGAACGCCCCTGACTACTCCGGCGGGCCCAGCATCCGCGGCAAGTGGTTCGGGCATTAACATTGACGCCGATGGCCAGGGACAGGGACGTGGCTACAGCTACGAGATCCTGCATCAGCCATCGTTTTCTCTCGCGGTGGTCAGCCTGCAACCGGAGCAGTCGATACTGGCTGAAGCTGGCGCGATGGTTTCGATGTCGGCAAATATTGAGTTGCAATCGCAGATGAAGGGCGGCTTGTTTGGCGCCATCAAGCGCGCCGCCGGCGGGGAATCAGCTTTCGTTTCTACTTTCACGGCTCGTGGCGGTCCGGGCGAAGTCACGCTGGCGCCGGGAGCGCCTGGCGATATCGCCGCCATTGAGATGACTAACCAGACTTTCTTTGTCCAATCGAGTTCGTACCTTGCGGGTGACGCGTCGCTGACGGTCGATACCAAGTGGGGCGGTGCGAAATCATTTTTTGCCGGCGAGGGATTGTTTGTTCTGATGATCCAGGGCCAGGGTTTGCTGCTCGTTTCCTCTTTTGGCGCAATTCATCGTAAGCGGCTCGAGGCCGGCGAACGTTATGTGGTGGACACCGGGCATCTGGTCGCGTGGGAAGGCACCACCCAATACACTCTGCGAAAAGCAGCCGCGGGATTCTTTCGCAGCATGATGAGCGGGGAAGGCATCGTGGCCGAGTTCACCGGCCCTGGTGAGCTGTTGATTCAAACCCGGAACCTGGCGGCGTTCGCGGGCCTGATGAAGCCTTTCTTTCCCACTCAGTCAGGTGGCGGCAGCGGATTCAATATTAACCTCGGCAGTTAGGAGCGGCCGTTAAGAGCTTCACGTGAGCGAAACGTTAGCGGAACAGTCGGTGGCGGAGTCGCGGCAGCCATTGCCCGGCGCGGGAAAGCGCGTCAGCATTCTGGGAGTGCCGCTGGGTTACGGCGCCAGCATGGCCGGAGTGGATATTGGGCCTGCCGCCCTACGCGTGGCGCGCATCTCGGAACGAGTCGCAGAGCTGGGTTACGAGGTCAATGATCGCGGCGATTTGCGACTGGTCCGGCCACGGTCACATCCAAAGCCGGACGACAAGCTTAAATATCTTTCTGAAATCAAAGCCGCCTGCGCGGAGTTGGCGTCCGAGACTAAACAGATCCTGGACGCAGCCGAACTCCCGATCATCCTTGGTGGAGATCACTCCATCGCGATTGGATCGATCTCCGGCGCTGCTTCGTATTTTCGCGAACAAAAAGAAACGTTTGGGCTGATCTGGTTCGACGCGCATGCGGACATGAACACGCCTGAAAGCAGTCCCTCGGGAAATATCCATGGGATGCCTCTGGCTGTGCTTTTCGGTTTTGGTGCGGAGGATCTGACGAATATTGGCGGCTTCGCGCCTAAACTTGATCCCAAACTTTGCGCCCACGTGGGTGCGCGCGAGATTGATCCGGGAGAGCGGGAACTTATTCGCCGGCTCGGTCTCCGTGTTTTCACCATGAGGGAAATTGATGAGCGAGGCCTGGCCGCGTGTATGGATGAAGCAATCGGTATCGCCAGCCGGGGAAAAGGCGGCTATTGCGTGACCTTTGACGTGGACGCACTCGATCCCGGGGACGCGCCGGGCTCAGGCACATTGGTGCGAGGTGGCCTGAGTTATCGTGAGGCGCACCTGGCGATGGAAAAGATTTCAGAAGCGGGCGGCATGCGTTCGCTGGAAATGGTGGAAATCAATACCGCGCTGGACGTAAACAATCGAACGGCGGAGCTCGGGGTAGAATTGATTCTGTCAGCCCTGGGGAAAACGATTCTGTAGGGGGAAAACGACTCTGTAGAGGGAGAAGGGAAGCGCGTGGCGAGAAAGATTAGGGTGGGTGTCATTTTTGGAGGTCGCTCCAGCGAACATGAAGTATCCCTTCGCTCCGCGCGCGCACTGATTGAAGCAATCGATCGCCGAAAGTACGAGGTGGTCCCGATCGCAATCAATCAAGAAGGGAAGTGGCTGCCGCCTTCGTTGGCCTCGGCTCTTTTACCGGAACCGACAAAGCAGTTTCTGTCTCCTGAAGCACTGACCGGCGGTAAAGAGGATGTTGCGATCATCGGTGACCCCTCCCGCAGCGGGCTGGTGGGGCTGGGCCGCGGCGACGAAGAGGACCGTGCGTCAGAGCCGCTTGATGTGGTCTTTCCGGTATTGCATGGACCCTACGGCGAGGACGGAACCATCCAGGGATTGTTGGAGATGGCGAATATTCCCTTTGTCGGCGGCGGCACGTTGGCGTCGGCCTGTGGCATGGACAAGGTAGTCATGAAAGCCTTGTTCAAAAACGCTGGGTTGCCGTTATGCAAATATATTTGGTGCTTGCGATCAGAGTGGGAGAGTCAACCCGCAGAAGTGATACGTCGCGTTACTCGAGAGATCGGGTTCCCCTGCTTCGTCAAGCCTGCAAATCTGGGTTCGTCAGTGGGAATCTCGAAAGCAACCGATAAACGATCGATTGAACGAGCATTGGAAGTCGCGGCCGGGTTCGATCGGAAGCTGATTGTGGAGGAAGCAGTTGACGCGCGCGAAATCGAATGTGCGGTCATAGGAAATGATAACCCGAGTGCAAGCCTGCCCGGCGAGTATATTGTTCTGGAAAAGTCAGCGCAGTTCCTCGACTACAGGGAAAAATATTCCAGCACAGGGAATGTGGAATTCGTCGTGCCGGCGCCGCTGTCCAAGGCCATAACTGAGCGGATTCAACAAATGACGGTTAAGGCTTTCCAGGCCATCGATGGCGCGGGATTAGCGCGAGTGGATTTCTTTTTGCAGCGCTCATCAAACAAGGTGCTGATAAATGAGATAAATACAATGCCCGGCCTGACGGACGTCTCGGGCTTTCCCAAAATGTGGGAGGCCTCAGGAATGCCTTTTCCGCAGGTGCTCGAGCGGTTGATTGAGTTGGCAATGGAGCGGCACCAGGACCGGG
>JBDUCF010000359.1:0-3388 GCA_040003545.1 Pyrinomonadaceae bacterium
TAGAACCCAGACTTCTCTAAGTCTGTCGCGGCAACAAAACTGTTAGGAGTCTTCTCTCGACCGTGCGCTCCGCCAATCCTCCACGCCAAAGAATTTGGACGGTCAACGGCAGCTGAATATCGTTGCTCCTGATCGTTACAAAAATAAGAGGCCGGACTCTTGTGAGTCCGGCCTCTTGCCACTGAGGTGACGGGGCTCAGTGGCGCCGCTGGTCCCGTGGGAGCTGTGCTGAAGGAGGCAGCGCGGGACGCGGCAAGCTAATTCAAATTGCAACTGTTTGGTTGCGACCATTTATCGCGTTGCCGGCGGCGTTGCCGATGCGTGTTTTTGGGCCAGTCCCAATTGCGGCCTGGAAGTTCTTCGCCGAAGTACATGGCGCCATTAACTTTGCTCTGCGCGAATACTAGTTGCCAGTAACTCGGTTTCTCCAGGACGTTATCCATCGTTTTCATATTTCGGTTCTCCTTTTTCTTCTTAATGCGTCGATCTAAATTTCCCAGCCGTATCTTCATCTCCGTCCCCGTTTGCCGCTTGTGATTACTCTCACAGTGCAGGAGCCGTGCCGGGAATTGGAAGTGACCAGTAGCTTCAGACTTTCGTGGATTTTACCAAATCCAGACCCAAATAGAGGGGCATGGACGACCGGCGAAACTGGGTGAAACTTGGATTCGGTCACAAGTGCCAGGTGGCCTATCCTTGGAGCCGCTTGGTGGTGGTATCGCAGGGAACGAAAACTAATTTGTTGTCAAAGACTTACCGTCAGGATTCCCTATTAAACTCGGGTATTATTGGGGAAACTTTGCCGTTAAAGGCGGCTACGCCGGCGCGAGCGGTGACAATGAAGCCGGTGTTGCTTGCCGGTAACTGTGGTTACATCCTATGTCAACGAAAGGATACAGAGACATCGGTCTCGGATGGAGAAATCAGACTTTGAAGGTATCGAGGCTTTGGCGCGGGAACAGCTCGTCAATCCTCAGTTTTCGCTCTGTTAGACCTTGCTCGGCGGCGTAGCGGAGAAAAGTTTCCAGAGTCTGGCGATTGGCCTCGACGCCGTACGGCCAAAAATCTTGACCCATCAGCTGACGCATATCTTCGGCATGATTGGCCGACCAGGGAATGACTGAATGAATGGCGTCGTTGCGGAAAATCCCATCGATGCAATGTTGCTTGGCGTCGAGCAAGGCTTTGTAAAGGCTCTGGGCGATCCAGGGATGGCGCTGGAATAGTTCCTGGCGCAGCACCATGACATGCATGATCGGAAAGATTCCAGTGCGGCGAAAATGATCGGTCTCGACCGCACGCGGATCGGCGAATAGCCGGCGCACTTGGGCGACGCGTTTGACGTAAGGCGCCGGCACCTGGGCGGTCAGTAACGCGTCGATCTCGCCAGTGACCAACATGTCGGAGAGATTCTTGCCGGCGGGAATATTTTCAAGCTTGATCGCCGGCGGCAGTTTCAGTGCTACTTTTTCTTTTCGTTCCGATGATTCCAGCCCGCCGGTGAGCCAGTGAATATCGCTGGGTCTTACATCGTAATCGTCTTGCAGAAAGCCGCGCAGCCAAACCGTGGCGGTCATCTGCCACTCGGGAATGCCGACGCGATTGCCTTTCATGTCTGCGGCTTTATCGATCCCGGCATTGACATTGACGTAGGCGCAGGAGTGGCGAAACTTTCGATAGACGAATGCCGGAATGCCGACGAACGGATAGTCTCCCCGGGCTTTGCCGGCGACGAAGCTACCGAAGGACATTTCGGCGGCGTCGAATTCCTGGTGCATGCCCATGCGCCTGTGCACTTCCGGCGGCCTGTTGATGGTGATGAAGTTGATCTCCAGCCCTTCGGCGCGCAGGTTGCCGTCTTTCAGAGGGCGGACGATGTCGTAGTCGCCGCAGCCGAGGTCGATCTGTAATGTCATATTTGTTCCTGGTTTGAAGTCTAGTGTCGTTCGAAAAACTTAAGACTCGGGAGGCTGGACGATACGATCACGCATAGGCGTTATAGATGCCCTGAAATTTGGCGATCTTGAAGCGCACCAGATGGGCGGCCGCTTCGCGCACCAGTTGTTGTTGGTGTTCGCTGTGGGTGTGCTTGGCGATCACTTCGCTGGCCATCGCCGTATGCTCCTGGTCGGCGTTGGCGTGGACGGTGAAGAACTGAATTTGTTTGTCGCTCAAGCCGTAGTGTTTCTTTAGCGCGGCGATATGTTCCTCTGAGTAGCGGCAGACCATGGTCTCGTTGACGAGAGCCGACGCGCGATTTTCCGGAGCCGAGCCGAGCAACATGCCGTGGATGGTTTTACTGGTGTGCGCCAGGCACTCGAAGATCGGCGTCGCTTGGTGAAAGTCGTCTTCTTGCAGAGCGATCTCAAGGCCGAATTTTTTCGCCAGGTCCGGGTGATACTGCTCTTCGTTCATCTGATAGAGGAAATATTTGAACAGCTCGGGCTCGTGGCTATTCTTGACCATGCACAGGGCAAAGCCTTTGAGCAGTGCATGATTGTGCAAGTAATGCTGCAACGCCCAGCCCTGCAATCGTTTCGTTGACAACTTGCCCTTGCGCAGCTCGGTAAAGTAGGGCAGCTCGACCAACTCGTCGACGCCGGGTTGGATGATTTCTTCGATGACTGAGTTGACAAATGCATGAGTCGCCATGTTAATTCCTCTTTTCCTTAAATACTTCATCGGTTAGTGAGTAGTCCATGACCTGCGCCGCGGGTACGGGGGTTGGAATCAGTTTTGCCGCGAACGCCTGATCGTAAATGTCTTGCAGCTCTTTAATCGGAATCTTGCCGTCGGTGGTGAAACCGTTGAGCCAGGATTTATAAGACTCCTCGGCGACCTTCGCCGGGATTTTCCATTTGTTCTGAATGTAGTTGACCATCCAGGCTTTTTCTTTGCGGTTGAAATCCATCGCTTCGAAGACCGCGCGGATGACCGCCTTGACTCCCGCGGGGTCTTTTTTCAATTTCGTTTCATGGGTGGCCATGCCGCCGGAGGCGGAGCGCAGGTTGAACTCCGGCCCCGAGGCGATCTCGCGATAGCCCTTTTGCACCATGACGACGTTGTGCGGCAGCGATAGCACGGCGGCGGCGACGCTGCCCTGGCTGAGCGACTGGACGCTATTCGATACCGAGCCGGTTTGAATGTAGGTCACTTGATCCGGATTGACGCCCTTACGCTTGATCAGATCGCGAGCGACGATGTCTTGCAACGTTGCCAGGCGATCGACCGCGACGGTTTTGCCAACGAGATCTTCGGCGCGGCGGATCTCGGGATTGCCGATTAACCAGAACAGTGTGCGGTCATGGGTGACCATTATGCCTTTGAAGGGTAAGCCGCGCGCGGCAGCGACCATTCCGACATCATCGAGGGGATCGCCAGCGCGAGC
>JBDUCF010000060.1:0-11409 GCA_040003545.1 Pyrinomonadaceae bacterium
ACTCCCTTTTTGTGTGCCATAAGCCATTTCCGATTTGCAATTGCCGATTTCCGATTGAGGCCCCGTTTTCAATCGGCAATTGGCAAATTGGTAATCGGCAATCCTCCCTATCCGATCGAATCAACTTTCAATGTCGTATAACCCTGACGATGACCGCGGGTCCGTTTGTAATGTTTACGGCGCTTCTTTTTAAAGACAGTGATCTTGGGCGCGCGATCGTGACCGGTGATACTGGCCATCACTCGCGCTCCGCTGACGATCGGGCCCCCGACTTTCGTCTCGCTGTCGCCGGCCAGCAAAAGAACATCCAGCTCGATCGACTCGCCAACTTTCTTGTTGATAGACGGCACCCGGACAATTGCCCCCTTCTCAACGCGAAACTGTTTGCCGCCGGTTTTTACTATTGCGTAAGACATATGCCTCTGCCCCCTGGACGGGTTTACCCGTCATGGAAAAGTCGTTCATTATAGGAGTTGATCATGCGCCCGTCAACGCGCCGGCAGCTGTAGTTTGCGACTGCTTCTTCAACCCATTCCGCGCCAGAAAGTACTCCATGAAACCGGTAGAAATATCGCCCGCGCAAAACTTTGGATCATCCATTATCTTCAGATGCAAAGGGATGGTCGTCTTTATTCCCTCGACTACCATCGCCCCCAGCGCGCGTCGCATGCGCGCAATGGCCAGCTCGCGCGTGCGCGCATGGACGATGACTTTAGCGATCATGGAATCGTAGAACGGCGGCACCTGGTAACCCGGATAGACATAGGTGTCCACGCGCACGCCCGGCCCGCCGGGTAAATTAAAGGCCGTGATCGTCCCAGGCGAAGGCGCGAATGTCTCAGGAGACTCCGCATTGATACGGCACTCTATGGCGTGGCCGACAATGATCACGTCGTCCTGCGAAAACCCGAGCGGCTCGCCTTCCGCGATCCGGATCTGATTGCGCACGATGTCAGCCAGCGTGACCATCTCGGTAACAGGATGCTCGACCTGGATGCGCGTATTCATCTCCATGAAGTAGAACTTGTTGTTCTTATCCAGCAAAAACTCCACGGTCCCGGCGCTTGAGTAATTGATACTTTTGCACGCGGTGACTGCGGCCTCGCCCATTTTTTTCCGCAGCTTTGGAGTCAATACCGATGACGGCGCCTCCTCCAGGAGCTTCTGGTGCCGGCGTTGAATCGAGCATTCTCTTTCGCCAAGGTAAACACACTCCCCATGCTCGTCCGCCAAAACCTGGATTTCGATGTGGCGCGGATTCTCGACGAACCGCTCGATATAGACGTCGCCATTCTTGAACGCGGCCTCAGCTTCGGTTGACGCAGTCTCGAGGGCAGATCCTAGTTCCGACTCAGTGCGAACGATACGCATGCCCCGGCCACCACCACCGCCTGATGCTTTGACGATCACCGGGAATCCGATTTCGCGAGCGATGACCAGCGCTTCTTCTTCCGATTCGAGCGCTTCCGGACTGCCGGGCACAATGGGCAAACCGGCCTTCTTCATCGCGCGGCGCGCCTCGACCTTGTCACCCATCAACTGGATCACACTGGCCCGGGGTCCAATGAACTTGATGTTGCAGGCTTCGCATATTTCCGCGAAGTAAGCCGACTCCGCCAGAAAGCCATACCCGGGATGAATTGCATCGACGTTGAATATTTCGGCGGCGCTGATTATGGCGGGAATATTCAGGTAGCTTTGCGCGGAAGGAGCCGGTCCGATGCAAACAGACTCGTCTGCAAAGCGCACGTGGAGCGAGTCGCGGTCAACGTCGCTGTGGACCGCGACTGTGCCGATGCCCATCTCTTTACACGTCCAGATGACGCGGCAGGCAATCTCCCCGCGATTGGCGATTAGAATCTTTCGAAATTGCCGCGTTCCTTTGGTCATAATGAATAAGCGATTTTAAACTTGCGATTACGGGCTACGGCAAATCGCAAATCTAAAATCGCAAACGAAAGTAACTACTGCTTGATTCCAAACAGCGGCTGGCCGTATTCGACCGCCTGCCCGTTTTCAACGTAAATTTTCGCGACCTCGCCGCTCGTTTCGGCTTGAATCTCGTTCATCAGCTTCATCGCTTCGATGATACACACCACGCTCTCCGGCTCGACGCGACTTCCGATGCGCACAAAATTTTCTGCCGTCGGCGAAGCGGCGCGATAAAACGTGCCCACAATCGGGGAAGGGATGATGAAGAGGTCCTGATCTTCAGACGCTGCCGTTTCCGCCTGGGCTCCAGGATGAAGCGCACTTGAGTGCGGCACGCTCTGTGATGCCGAGGAATGTGCCGCGGCCCGGTTTTCCGTGGCCGGCGGCCCGCTCCCCGGCTGGGCTAAGCCCTGGGAAAAGATGTCCCGGCTTAACCGTACTCGAAATCCTCGCCGCTCCAGCTCGAACTCAGTCAAGCCATTCTCCGTCATTAACGCGATGAGCTCATGCAGCTCGGCCATGTTAATGGCGGTCTCTGGTTCACTTTGCGGCTCGGTGGCCGGTTGTGTTCCCGCGGACGTCCCGGTTTTTTCTTGATCCGTCATTGGTTAGAAGACTGAACGCGGGGCCTCTCTGAATTCAGCGCAGCGCATCAACGCGGTCGATCTTCTTGCAAGCTCGCCGGTGACTGGCAGCTATTCGCCGCCCTCGGTTGCTTCGGTTTCTGAATCAACGTCCGGCCCAACTTCGCTTGCCGAAGATTTCTCCGCTTTCTTGCCGGCGCCTTTGCTTGCTTCCACTGCTGAGCTTTCGCCGCCTTTTGCCGATTTCTTCTTTCCGGAGCCGGCGGACTTCGCGCGCTTGCGGGCGTTGTCTTTCGCTAACAGCTCACGAGGATTGTCCACCAATTCGATGATCGCCAATTCGGCGTTGTCGCCGGCGCGCCGGCCAAGCTTGAATATTCGAGTGTAGCCACCGGGCCGATCTGCGAAGCGCGCGCCCAACTCATCAAACAAACGTTTCAACGCAGCCACCCCGGCGGTGCGCGGCGCGCGTACCTGTCCGCGCCGGCCGTTCGAGGCTGATTGGGTCATGTTCCCCGCGTGGAAAAAAGACGCTGCCTGGCGCCGCAGATGAACCGCGCGGACGCCGGTGTCGTCCCCTTCGAGATTGTGCGCATGACGGGAAAGCGTGATGGCCCGCTCGACGAACGGTCTCAGCTCTTTGGCCTTCGGTAAAGTCGTAACGATGCGCTCGTCACGGGCGTTGACCAACGAAGTCGCCAGATTGCGCAGCATCGACATACGATGCTCCGACGTACGGCCCAATTTTCGATGTGCCTTCAGGTGTCGCATTACGCCTACTCTTCTTCGTCGGGATAGTCGGTTGTATCGCCGTCGCGGCCGCCGGTTCCGGGAATCGGATTGCCCTGCGCGTCGAATTCCATGCCAAAATCCAGCCCCATGCCGTTAAGAATGTCCTTGATTTCATTCAATGACTTCTTGCCAAAGTTCTTGGTGGCCAGCATTTCCCGCTCAGAACGTTGCACCAGATCGCGAATGGTCTTGATCTCCGCGTTCTTCAAACAATTGTACGAGCGAACGGAAAGCTCAAGCTCATCAACCGAACGGTCCAATTGATCGTTCCGCGGCAACGGCGGGCGCTCCATCTTCGCATACGCATAATCGTCCGTGTCTTCTTCAAAGTTGATGAAGATGGACATGTGATCCTTGATCAACTTGGCCGCGAGTCCGATCGCGTCGTCGGGCTTAACTGATCCGTCGGTCCAAACTTCGATCGTCAACTTGTCGAATTCTGTGTTCTGTCCGAGACGCGCCGCTTCGACGTTATAATTCACCTTTCGCACCGGCGTATGCACCGAATCCACCGGGATGTAACCAAGCGAGAGGTCCTCATCGAAGTTGCGGTCAGCCGAAACATAACCGCGCCCGCGTTTCAAACGCATCTCTATTCGCAGCGAGCCACCGGCGCTGAGCGTGGCGATGTGCACGGTCGAATCCAAAACTTCGACATCCGCGTCGGCCTCAATGTCTCCGGCAGTAACTTCGCCCGGCCCTTCTTTCGATATTGTCAGGGTCTTGGATTCGTTACTGTGAAGCTTGAAAGGCACCTGCTTCAGATTAAGAATGACGTCGGTGGCGTCCTCGACCACTCCGTTGATGGACGAGAACTCGTGCTCGACGCCTTCAATCTTGACTGCCGTAATTGCCGCGCCTTCAATCGAGGATAGCAACGCCCGTCGCAAAGAGTTGCCGACAGTCGTGCCGAAACCGCGCTCGAAGGGCTGCGCGGAAAACCGCCCGAAGCGTTCGGTCAGCGTCTCGGTATCGGCCGCCAGACGGCGCGGCATTTGAAATCCTGTCCAGAGATTATTTTGGTCCATGGCCATCATTTGGTCTCGTTCTGCAATCCTTCGCGCCCGACGCATTAAGCCGCGTGCGGTCTCAAAGAATCTGCGTGTCTACTTGCTATAAAGTTCTACAATCAATTGCTCGTTGATTGAACGATCGATGTCCGCCCTAGTTGGCAAACTTGCGACTGCAGCGCTCATCTCTGCGCCCCCCGTTGAAATCCACGATGGGCGTCCGCGGCCCGCAGCGGTCTGCCAGGCGCCCTCGACGTGCGGATTCTTTCTGCTTGGTTCCTTAACGGCGATTAGATCGCCCACCTTAACCTGGAAAGAGGGAATGTCTACTTTGCGCCCGTTGACCACGATGTGACCGTGGTTGACGAGCTGGCGCGCCTGTCGCCGCGAAGTCGAAAACCCCGCGCGATAGACCGTGTTGTCCAAACGCCGTTCGAGCAGAAACAGCAGATTCTCGCCGGTAATACCTTTTTGACGGGCGGCGCGCTCGAAGTAGTTACGAAACTGTCCTTCGAGAATGAAATATATGCGTTTGACTTTTTGTTTCTCGCGGAGCTGCTGGCCATAGCCGACCAGGGCCTTGCCCCGGCGCATGGTATTGCCGTGTTGTCCCGGCGGCTGCGTTCCGCGCTTTTCAATTGGGCAGGAAGGCTTGTAACAGCGGTCGCCCTTGAGGAAAAGTTTTGCACCTTCACGGCGGCACAGACGGCACACCGCATCTCTATACCTAGCCAAGCTTTTCTGCCTCCAGTCTATTTACTAGACGGAAAAGTTTACAGGCTACTTCGAGATCTAAAATCTGAGATCAAAGCAGAAGCCCTTCATCCTTTAGGTTAATTCATTTCCGATTGCCAATTTCCGAATGCCAGTTTTCGATTAATCTGTTCAAAGCCTGCTACCGATTCGGTCTGAACCCAAAATCGGCAATTGGCAATTGGCAATTGGCAATCGGCAATGCCCTACACTCTTCGACGCTTTGGCGGCCGGCAGCCATTATGCGGAATCGGCGTCGTGTCCCGGATAGTGGTGACCCGAATCCCTGCGTTGTTAATCGCGCGAATCGCCGACTCGCGACCGCCGCCCGGTCCCTTTACCCGAACTTCGCACTGCTGCATGCCCGCTTCCTGGGCCTTTTTGGCGGCCTCGTACGCGGCTTGCTGGGCGGCAAAGGGAGTTCCCTTGCGCGAACCGCGAAAGCCACGCGCGCCTGAAGACGATTGCGCCACCAGATTCCCTTCGAGATCGGTTATCGAGATCATCGTGTTATTAAACGATGCCGCGATGTAGGCGATGCCCACCGGGATATGCTTCTTTTCTTTCTTGCGAAAGACCTTCTTCTTTGCGCCTGCCGTTTTGGTTGCCATAAATTTGAATTACTTCTTGCCCGGAGCTTTCTTCTTAGCAATCGTGGCGCGGCGCGGTCCTTTGCGGGTGCGCGCGTTCGTATGAGTCCGCTGTCCCCGCACCGGCAGTCCGCGGCGATGACGCAGCCCACGGTACGATCCGATATCCATCAAGCGCTTGATATCCATCTGGACCCGCTTGCGCAAATCGCCTTCAATCTCGCCCTGGGCCTCGAGCACGGCGCGAATGCGACCGAGCTCATCGTCGTTCAAGTCCTTTATGCGCGTGTCGACGCTCACCTGCGCCTGGTTAAGGACAGAGGTCGCCCGGGATCTGCCGACGCCGTAAATATATGTCAGGCCGATCTGGGCGCGTTTGTTCGGCGGAAGATCGACACCAGCTACACGAGCCATTCTCTTATCCTTGTCTCTGCTTATGCTTGGGATTCGTGCAGATCACTCTAACCACACCTTTGCGGTGAATGACTTTGCAGTTCTCACACATTTTTTTAACCGAGGCACGAACCTTCATTTCAATTCCTTTGGCTTCCGCCCACTTTCATTACTTATACCGGTAGGTTATCCGCCCGCGGTTCAAATCGTAGGGCGAAAGCTCTACCAGTACGCGATCACCAGGCAGGATTCTTATGAAGTGCTTTCGCATTCTTGCCTGAAACATGGGCAAGTACCTGGTGCTGGTTGTCTTCAAGCTCGACACGAAACATGGCATTGGGCAAAGTCTCGAGGACCTTTGCCATAACCTCAATAGCCTCTTCCTTCGCCATATCTCAGCGGGAGTTGACTTGCCTGTACCGACAAACTGCACATAGTAACACGGGGCCTTCGAATTGCAAAGCCGTGCCGCGCTACGAGTTACACGCTTACCGCCTCCCGAATTGCCGGGCTTCCCAGGGCTACTCGCGTCAATACTTCGGGGCCGTCTTCCGTGATCGCAATCGTGTGCTCGCTATGCGCGCTGGGCCTCCCATCCAGCGTCGCCACGGTCCAACCGTCCGCTAAAACCTTGGTTAAGTGCGACCCAAGGTTGATCATGGGCTCTACGGCAAAAACGTAGCCCGGCTTGATTTTCGGGCCTTTTCCCGGAGTTCCGTAGTTGGGAATCTGCGGGTCTTCGTGCATCCGCCGGCCGACCCCGTGTCCCACATAATCACGCACGACTGAGTAGCCATGCGTTTCCGCATGCTGCTGCACTACCCAGCCTATGTCGCCGACGTGTTTTCCGACTCGACACTGCTCTATTGCCAGGTCCAGGCATTCTTCAGTTATTCGAATGAGCTTTAGACATTCTTCGCTCACCTTCCCCACCGGTATCGTGGCGGCCGTATCACCCACGAAGCCGTAAAGAGTGGCGCCGCAGTCGATGGAAAAGATATCTCCTTCTTTCAATTCGTATGCAGAAGGAAAGCCGTGCACGACCTGTTCATTAACTGAAGCGCAGATTGAATAAGGAAACCCGTTGTAACCTTTGAAGGTTGGATTTGCGCCTGCATCCCGAATCATCTTCTCTGCCGCTGTATCCACTTCGATAGTGGTGAGGCCGGGCTCGATCATCGCTCGCAATGCCTGAAGCACCTGGCCGGCGACTTGCCCGGCGGCCCTCATCTTCTCAATCTCTTTCCTGGACTTCCCAATTATCATGTCCGTCAATCACCAATCGTAAATCGTGAAGCGCCTGCGATCGAGCAGCTACGCGTCACTGTTCACGATCTTCTCGATGTCCTGGTAGATAGCTTCTTTGTCTCGCGTGCCGTCAACGCTGTGTAGTCTGCCTGCTTTCCCATAATAATCGAGCAAAGGCCGCGTTTGCTGTTCATAGGTGTCAAGACGGACCCGAATCTTTTCCGAGGTATCATCCGGCCGCTGGACCAGCGTGGCATCGGGATGATGATCACAAACATTATCCGCCGCCGGTGGCTGGAAATAGATATTGTAGATCTCGCCGCAGACGGGACAGATGCGCCGGCCAGTGGCGCGCTTTTCCAGCAACTCAAACGGTACGTCAACGACAACTGCTACAATCTGCTTTCCTTGATCGAGCGCCAGCCCTTCGAGCATTTCTGCCTGGACCGTCGTCCGGGGAAAACCATCGAGGATGTAACCGTTGCGGCAGTCGTCGCGGGCGGTGCGCTCACGTACGACCTTGATTACCAGGTCGTCGGATATAAGCTTTCCGGAAGCCAGCACGTTACGCACTTCTTCCGCCAGTTCAGTCTCTTCGTTGGCCAGGGCACGAAAAATATCTCCGGTGGAGATCTGCGGAAGATGCAAACGATCCTGAAGCAGCCGCGCCTGTGTTCCCTTGCCCGCGCCCGGCGCGCCCATCAATACGATTATTTTGGACATCGATTCAAAGGTGGCACAGACTTCAGTCTCTGTTAACGGGACGGCGGAAATCACAGACTGAAGTCTGCGCCACCGGTCACAGCGACGACAAACTGAAGTTCGTCGGACATCGCTCGCCTCAGAAACCAGAAGCCAGAGACCGCGCTAACAGCCTCCAGCCTCTTTTTAAAATTCCACCCTGACTTTTTTAGGCCCGCCGTCCGCGCAAGCGCCCACCGCCGCCAAGAAACCCTTCGTAGTTACGCATTACCAACTGGGCCTCGATCTGTGCCACGGTGTCCATGGCAACGCCCACCAGAATCAGAAGCGAGGTGCCGCCAAAATAGAACTGGTAGCCCATGCCTGTGGGAATCCAGGAAAACCCGGGCGTGCCGCTTACAAACGCATCGAGCGTAGCGCCAATAAGAGGCAGGCGTCCCACCTTGAAGCCGCTGAGCATGAACTGAGGAAAGAAAGCCACCATCGCCAGGTAGATTGCGCCCACCGTCGTAAGTCTCGTCAAAATCGTATTCAGGTATTCGGCCGTGGCGCGGCCCGGCCGTATCCCCGGCATGAAGCCCCCATGTTTGCGCAGGTTGTCAGCAACTTCTTCAACGTTAAAGACGATCGAGACGTAGAAGAACGTAAAGAACATGATCAGAGAAAGAAAAATCAGTTCGTAATAAGGATCGCCGGCATGGAACAATTGGAAGAAGCTGAAAACCTGGCCCCAGGTCGAGTTGGGATCCTTCGGTGGTAAAGCTGAAAACAAACTCTGCGGCATCGACAACACAGACGAGGCAAAGATCACGGGAATGACACCGCCCATGTTTACCTTCAGTGGCATCGTGGTTTGCTGCCCGCCCACCATCTGCCGCCCCACATGTCGCTTCGCATAACTAACCGGTACTTTACGGCGCGCCGCTTCGACGAAAACTATGAATGCGATGATCGCCACCAGGGCGACCACCAAAGCGATCACGCCTAGCGTTTGCATCGGGTCACCGGGGCTTACGCGTTCCCATACCTGCACCACCCCCCGAGGCAGGCCTATGACGATGCCCGCAAAAATCAACAGGGAGATCCCATTGCCAACTCCCCGGTCCGTAATCTGCTCGCCAAGCCACATCACAAAGATCGTTCCGGTGGTAAGCGTCAGCACAGTGGTGGCCAGAAATCCCCAGGTGGGTGCGCCTACGCCGTTAACTTGCAGCCAATGAGCGACGAAAGAGGTTTGCACACCGGCCAGACCCACGGTCAGATAGCGCGTCCACTGATTGATCTTCTGCCGCCCCATCTCACCCTCTTCCTGAAGTTTCTTCAGTTGCGGCGAGACTACGGTCATCAGCTGCAGGATGATTGACGCGGTGATATAAGGCGTGACGCCAAGGGCGAAGATCGAAATCGTGCGAAAGTTCCCGCCGGAGAAAAGATCGAGCACGCCCAGCAGGGTACCGCTTACGTCATGCCAGACTTGATCGAGCCGCGTTTTATTGATTCCGGGCGCGCCCACGTGCGCCCCCAGCCGGTAAACAGCCAGCATGCCAAGGGTGAAAAAGATGCGCCGGCGGAGGTCCGGCACATTGAACATGTTACGTACGGCCGCTAAGAATTTTTCCATAAATCAACTCAGTGGCACAGACTTTCGTCTGTGATTAATGAAGCCACGAGATTATCACAGACTAAAGTCTGTGCCACTCAGGATGCGCCAATCGGTAGTGTCCTGGTTTGAATGATCTCTGTGCGTACTCTGTGGTTACACGGAGAAACTGAAATTAGGACACTACCGGCCAATCACTGTTGCGGCTCCGCCTGCCTTCTCAATCTTCTCTCGTGCGCTCTTCGTGAACCGGTGGGCCGAAATGCGCAACGCCTTGGAAATATCGCCAGTGCCAAGCACGACAACGTCACGGCGCGCCTTCTTGATAATCCCGCGCTGGTGCAGAAGTTCCGGAGTGATCTCATCGTCCGCCTTGAAATGCTGATCCAGCGCTCGCAGGCTAACCTCAATCCATTCCTTCTTGAAGATGTTGGTGAAACCGCGTTTGGGCAGCCGACGATGCAGAGGCATCTGCCCACCTTCGAACCCCGTCTTGGAAGAATACCCCGACCGCGACTTCTGCCCCTTCTCACCGCGACCGGCGGTCTTGCCAAGTCCCGACCCGGGACCGCGGCCAACACGTTTCTTCTTGTGGGTCGATCCCTTCGATGGGTGCAGATCATTCAAGCCAAGTGTCATTTATTCGCTCCCAAAAACGATTTCCATTTGTCATTTTTCATTTCTCATTCGCCGTTGTTAAGCTTGCATGATCAGCGCAATGGCAAATGATAGATGGCAAATGATAGATGGCAAATCAGTTTCTTCTATTCGACTATCCTCAACAGATGTGGCAGCTTGGCGACCAACCCGCGCATCGAGCCGTTGTCGGGCCGCTCCACGATTTGGTTGAGTTTGGTCAGACCAACGCTTCTGACCATTTGCTTATGCGTTTTCGGCGTGGCAATCGTGCTGCGATAATATTGAATCCGAATCTTGGCCGGCGCCGTTTCCTTGTCTTTAGCTTTTCTGGGCATACGCTTTTCACCTG
This sequence comes from Pyrinomonadaceae bacterium, assembly GCA_040003545.1. Lineage (GTDB taxonomy): Bacteria > Acidobacteriota > Blastocatellia > Pyrinomonadales > Pyrinomonadaceae > DASXRU01. The sequence continues at coordinate 10,593 of JBDUCF010000060.1, forward strand.
TAACCGGAAGCCGGTTTATAAATCTTCGACCTGCTTCCCGCGCAGGCGCGCCAGCTCCATCGGATCTTTCATTTTTAACAAACCATCGAAAGTCGCTCGCACCACGTTATGCGGGTTGGTCGAGCCCAGCACCTTCGTGCGCACATCATGCACGCCGACAGCCTGCATTACCGCCCGCACCGCGCCCCCGGCGATTACGCCGGTGCCCTCGGATGCCGGTTTGATCATCACCCGGCCGGCGCCATAACGTCCAATCAATTGATGCGGCAAAGTATTATTAATCAGCGGCACGCGAATCAGATTCTTCTTCGCCGACTCGATTCCCTTCTTAATGGCCAGCGGGACCTCGCGCGCTTTGCCGGTGCCAAAGCCGACGTGGCCCGCTTCATCCCCAACAATCACCAGAGCCGCAAACGAAAGGTTCTTGCCGCCTTTAACAACCTTCGTGACGCGGTTAATAGAAATGACCTGATCTTTTAAATCGAGTCCCTGTGCTGAAATCCTTTGCTTTGGTTGTCTCATTTATTCTCTATTCTTGCTCAGTGCTTGCCTCTTTGTTTTTGGCCGGTGCTGCTTCATCCGTTTCGGCGGGCGTTGCCTCGTTCTTAGCCGGCTTTGCCTCGCCCCTGGCTGCTCTTGTTTCGCCCTCGCCCGACTTTGCCTCAGTCCCGGCTGGCTGTGCTTCGCCCTTATCTGATTTGGCTTCTCCCTTGGCCGGCTTGCCCTCGCCCTTAGCAGGCTTGGGTTCACCCCTGGCTAACTTGCCCTCGCCTTTAGCCGCCTTTGCTTCACCCTTGGCCGGCTTGGCTTCACCCTT
>JBDUCF010000360.1:0-3375 GCA_040003545.1 Pyrinomonadaceae bacterium
ACGCAGTCAGTTCTCAAGGTCGTCAAGAAACGGTAAATCAGAGGTCAGAAGTCAGAGGTCAGAAGTCAGAAGTCAGGGGTCAGAGGTCAGAGGTCAGATTTAGATCTTATCGGAGATGTTTCAGCTTTACGCCAATCGCAAATCTAAAATGCAACTTCTGACTCCTGACTCCTGACCCCTGACTCCTGACCCCTGAGATTCTCAATGAACATCCTGGTTTGCCTGAAACAGATTCTAGACCCGGAGATTCCGGCGCGCGACTTCCGCATTGATCGGCTCAAGCGCGAGGCCGAACGGGGCGCGGCGAATCTTGTCACCAACATCTTCTGCGAGAACGCGCTTGAGACGGCATTGCAGTTTCGCGAGCGAACAAGCGAGGCGTCGATCACCGTGCTCTGTTACGGGGCCGCGACTGCGGAAGATTCTCTGCGCAAGGCACTGGCGATGAAGGCCGACGCCGCCGCGCTCGTCGTCAACGACGGCAACCAGAATCCCGACCCACTTACGGTCGCGCGTGTGCTCGCCGCCGCAATCCGCAAGCTGGGAACATTTGATTTGATTATGGTTGGGCGCGAAGCGGGCGACTGGGGAGCCGGACAAACCGCTGGCCTGCTCGCCGAAGAGTTAGGACTGCCATGTGTCTCGTTCGTTGATCGGGTCGAATCGAGCGACGGCAAATTGCGACTCAAGCGGCAGACCGATACCGGCTGGGAGTTGTTCGAAGCTGAGCTGCCTGTCGTTGTCAGCGTTACCAATGACGAACACAACGTGCCGCGCATCCCCAAAGTGCGCGACGTGATGATGTCGTACCGGCAACCATTGACTCAGTGGAAACTCGATGATCTCGACATCGCGCCGGACGAAGCACGCGCCGGTAACACTTACTACGAGGTGGCCGAACTTTCCATTCCCTCAAAAGAGTCTCGCTGTGAGTTCGTTGCCGGTGACACGCTGGACGAGAAAGTTGAAACGTTCGCCCGGCGCATCGTCGAGCTGACGCGCGCGTTGTAAGCCACCAGGCAGCTTGTTGGTCTTTCGAAAAATGGGGGCCTTCGGCAAAGGCAAGGGGGACGATCCACAAAACCACACGAAACAGCCCGAACTTAGTGGTCTTCTTCGTCATTGCTTCGTGACCTTTTGTGGATCGTCGTGTTTTTTTCCGGAGCCTGTTAGATCGTCGCACACGCCGTGTGCCTGAATAGGTATATGAACGACGTTGTAATCTGTCTTTTTGCACCCGCCGGTTTCGATAAGGCCGCGCAAGGACTCGCGGGCGCCGGCCGGCGTCTCGCTGACAGTCTTGGCTCGCAACTCCGCGCTGTTCTCCTGGGCTCCGCGGCACATGCAATGGCCAGCGAGCTTGCACGTGTCGTTGATACAGTCGTCATCGCAGATCCAGGCGAATACGAACCGGAGACCTGCTTGAGCGCACTAAAGCATGTGTGCGGTGAGCTGTCGCCGCGCGCGGTGCTTCTCGCCAACGACACTTATAGTCAGGAGATCGCCTCACGCCTCGCCCACCGGCTCGGCGGCTCTGCAGTCGGCGATGGAGTCGAGGTGCATGTCGACGGAGAAGCGTTGCGCGTCAGCCGCCAGGTGTATGGAGGAAAGGCGCAGGCCGTGATCGAACTGAAGCGCAAGCCGGCGGTCGTATGGCTGCGCGCTCGATCCTTCGCCCCTGCCAATCCGCGCGCGGAAGCCGGTGAAATCAGACAGGCGGTGTTAGACCTTCCTGCGGACACACGGACACGGATCATTGAGCGCAAGCGAGAGGCGCAGGGCGATGCACGGCTTGAAGAGGCTCGCGTGATCGTTTCCGGAGGGCGCGGCATCGGCGGACCTGAACCTTTTGAGATGGAGTTAAAGCCGCTCGCAGACTTGTTGGGAGCACAGATGGCCGCCTCGCGCGCCGCCTGTGACGCCGGTTGGGTGCCTCCAACCTGGCAGGTGGGACAAACGGGCAAGAAGGTCACCCCAGACTTATATCTCGCCATCGCGATTACGGGTGCGAGCCAGCACATGGCCGGCATCTCAGAGGCCAAGAATATCGCCGCTATCAACACCGATCCAGACGCACCCATTTTTGCGCACTGCGCTTTCGGCATCGTCGAGGATTATCGCAAGGTCGTACCGCTGCTTCGCGAGAAGCTCGTAGCTTTACAGAAATAACTCTGACGCCGCTTTCTAAATATGATCCCTGCAGAGCCCACACGCCAGATCTACTGGAACATCTCCCATATCTGGGTGATGTATGTCCTGCTATTGCCGACCGTGGCGATTGCCGTTTACGGCGTCTACCAGCATTTCAGAAGCTGGCGTCGCGGCGCACCGGCCGCCCGTTTCGATCACCCCGCGGCACGAATCAACCGGGTCCTCAAACATGCTGTCGCGCAAAGGCGCACTGCGCGCAACCGCTACGCCGGAATCTTTCACGGATTTATTAGTTATGGTTTCGTGGTTCTGACCATTGCCACCACGGTGGTGGCGCTCGACGCAGATTTCGGCACGGCAATCATGCGCGGCAATTTTTACCTCTACTTTCAATCTTTCACCGTTGACTTGTTTGGTGCGCTGGTGCTGCTGGGGGTGGCAATGGCCGCCGTGCGCCGCTACCTCCAGCGACCGAAGAAACTGGTTTACACGGATGAGGCGACGTTGATTCTCGTCGCTATTTTTGTCATTTGCCTGCAAGGATTTTTGGTCGAAGGCTGGCGCATTGCGGCAACGAACGATCCATGGGGAGTGTGGTCGCCATTCGGCAATTTGATAGCCCGTGCCTCGCGACCGTTGATGAGCGTTGCCGAGTTGCAATGGGCCCACCGGGGGATGTGGTGGTTTCACCTCACCGTGAGCTTTGGCGTCATCGCGTGGCTGCCCTACACGAAGATGCTGCACGTTCTTACCGCACCATTGAACATCTACACAGCCAACCTCGGACCGCTTGGCGCGTCACTCAAAAACATAGACTTTGAGAACACTGAAAGCTTCGGTGTAAATTCGCTCAACGGTTTCACCTGGAAGGACCTGCTTGATCTGGATGCCTGCACCGAGTGCGGGCGCTGCACCGACGTCTGCCCGGCCAACGCCGTCGGCAAAGAACTCTCGCCGCGCGACATCATTCTCCAGCTGCGTGATTTGATGCATAACGAATTTCGAATTTCGAATTTCGATTTGCGGAATGAAAGGCTTGCTGGTACCGCAGAACTATCGGCGAACCCTAAAGGCGCATCCGCAATTATCGGCTCCGTCCCCGCCACTTCGCCGGCCGCGCTTTGGCAGTGCACAACCTGCGCCGCTTGCATGGAAGCCTGCCCGGTCTTCATCGAACAGATGCCAAAGATTGTGGACATGCGGCGCTACCTCGTGATGGAGGAA
>JBDUCF010000061.1:0-11377 GCA_040003545.1 Pyrinomonadaceae bacterium
TCGAAGGTGTGTTTCATCCCTGGGAATACGTGTCCTAATCTAAACCCAATTACTACGCCCTCCCTGACGGTCGGGCTACTGCCCCGCACCGCGACTCTTATGCCTGCCGCTCCAGAATGAAATCGAGAATGCCGCGCAACAGTTCCGTTGGCCGCGGCATTGTGTTGAGCGCAGCGCACGCATCCCGGTGGACATTCAGCAAGTGTTCGCGCGTGGCTTCAATTCCGTAGAGCGCTGGGTAAGTTGCTTTGCGCGAACGCGCGTCTTTGCCCGGAGTCTTCCCCAGATCCTCAGCGGTCGCCGTCACGTCCAGCAGGTCATCTGTGATCTGAAACAGCAAGCCCAGCTGGGTGGCATAACGCGTTAAGGCCGAAAGCTCCGGCTCGGTCGCGCCGGCGATCATCGCTCCGCAACGCACGGCGGCGCACATCAATGCTCCTGTTTTCCGTTGATGAATTCGCTCCAGTTCTTCGCCGCTCACTTCGCCGGATTCGGCGGCGAGATCATAAGCCTGGCCCGCCACCATTCCGTCGGGAGTGCCGGACGCGCGGGCCACTTCGCCGATCACTCGCACGCGAGTCTCCGCATCGAGGTTTTCATCTTCACTTATGGTTTGAAAGGCGAGTGTTTGCAAACCGTCGCCGGCGAGAATCGCAGTGGCTTCACCAAAACGAAGATGACACGTGGGCCGCCCGCGCCGCAGATCGTCGTCGTCCATCGACGGGAGATCGTCATGAATCAACGAGTAAGTATGAATCATTTCCAGAGCGCAGGCAGTTCCCAGCAGGAGCTGGTCGGGCGCACCAAGAGTTTGGCCGGTCGCCAACAGCAATGCGGGCCGCAAACGCTTGCCTCCGGCAAAGACGCTCCAGCGAATGGCAGCGTGAACGTTCTCCGGCCCGGTCGCTTCAGGTGGGAGGAGCCGTTCCAGCTGGCCATCGATCAATGCGCGACCCCGGGCAAGGAAATCCTGCGGGACTGGAGAATCTGTCGTTTCATTTTCGACGATCACTTGCATCGCCTCAGACGACGTCTTCATTTCCATCCGCCTCTTTGTCTTCGGGCGCCGCCCGGTTATTGCCTTGCTCAAAAGCGCTGACCGCCGGACGCCCTTCGCTATCGCGCAGGAGAATTTCTATACGGCGCTCAGCCTGATTCAAACGTTCCTGACACTCTCGCGACAAGCGCACGCCCTGCTCAAACAGCTCGAGGCTCTTTTCCAGTGGCAGGTCGCCGTCTTCCAACTCGCGCACAATCTTTTCCAGCGCGTCGAGCGATGATTCAAAGTTCTTTTGTGGCGCTTCCTGACTTTTCATTGTCTCAGTATACGACAGGCTTCTTAGGACCAGCCTTCTTTCCCGTTCAAAGGAGCCGGGAAAGGACCTAAACACAAAGGACGCTAAGTACTTCGCAAAGGGCGTAAAGGTTTTCCTTCGCGTCCCTCTGCGTCTTTCCCTCCGCGTTCTTTGCGTTAAGCTTTCTCACTCCAACCTCAGCTGTCTTCGGATTTCTCCACTCGACAATCCAACGCGCCTTTCCACAGACGCAAACGCAAAGTATCACCGGCAGAAACTGCGCTTGCCTCGCGCACCACGCGGCCGTTCGCATCCTGCGCAATCGCGTAGCCCCGTTCGAGCACACCCAGTGGTGACATGGCATCAAGCGCAGCCGCGGCCAACCCGAGGCGCTTTCTGGCCGTCTCCAGTTGCGCGGCAATAGCCGAGTTACGCGCACTCCGCACGTGATCGAATCGCGTGCCCGCGGCCGCAACGCGCGCGCGAAGCTGCCCCGGCGACAGTCTGTGCGCCACCGCGTCCATCCGCCGGTGCGCTCGTTGCACCATCCCTGTGATTACGGTTTCCAGACGATGGCCCGCGTCGTCGGCCGAAAGGATTGCCTGATGCAACTGCGCCCGCACCTGGTTGAACCCTTCGGACATAGTCTGGTCCTGCACGCGTCTGCGCGAGTCCGAAATGCGATAGCGAATCAGGCGGGAGAGATTGCGGATCAGTTCACCGATCAGGTTGCAGAGTTCGTCCTCTCGTGCAGCTACCAGCTCTGCAGCGGCCGAAGGCGTGGGCGCGCGCAGGTCGGCGGCGAAATCCGCGATCGTAAAGTCCGTTTCGTGGCCCACTGCCGAGATGACGGGAATGGCGGAAGCTCGAAAGGCTCGGGCCACTTCTTCTTCGTTGAAGGTCCAGAGATCTTCAGTCGAGCCGCCGCCGCGACCGACGATCATTACGTCGATGGCCAGGTCGCTTCGTCCCTCGCGCAGCATGCGGGCGTGATATTCATTCAGGAAAGCCACCGCTCTGGCCACTTCACGGGCGGCGCCCTCGCCCTGCACGCGGGCCGGCGCCAACAATACGTGCACGGTGCGCGTGCGACGTGAAATGACATTCAGGATATCGCGCAGGGCAGCGCCCGATGATGAAGTAACAATCCCTATGCGGCGGGGAAACAACGGCAGTGCTCTTTTCAACTCTGGCGCGAATAGTCCTTCTGCCAACAGCCGCGCCTTGGTTTGTTCGAAGGCCACGCGCAATGCGCCTGCGCCCACCGGATCGATTGCTTCGACAATTAACTGGTATTCGCCTTTTGCTTCGTACACCGACACCCGACCGCGCGCGCGAACCAGCAGGCCATCGGTGGGACGGAACTTTATGCGTTGATTGTTGGTGCGATAGCAGGCGGCGCGAAGCTGGGCGCCTTCATCCTTCAGGGTGAAGTACCAGTGCCCCGAAGAGTGCGCCCGAAAGTTCGAGATTTCGCCTTCGATCCAAACAGAGGCGAAGCGCGATTCCAGCGCCCCGCGCACAGCACTGGTCAGCTCCGAGACCGTCATCGGCCGGCGCTCGGGTTTATCGAAGAGGGCGGATAGAAGAGGCTGGTTCATGTCAAATCTGCGGCGCTTCCGGGGAAAGCAGCGGGGCCAAGCCCGCCTTCCTGACTGCGAGTTTTCCCAGTTGAACTTTGATGCTCAAGTTTGGAGTGTGACTCAATGCTCCCTAGTCGCAGTCAGGAAGGTGGGCTTGCCCCCGCTCTTTCCAGCAACCTAATAGATACGTTGATTCAGTCATCCAACTTTTGTTTTTTCCATCAATCCTAAGGTGTAGCCGCAACCACTGGACTCAGCCGCACAGCGGCGCCTTCGCGATTGGCGCGGACGCGAATGCGACGATGTCCCATCGCATCCGCACTCGAGGCGTAGGTGATAGTGTAGGCAGTGCGCAATTGCACCACCACATCATCGTAGGCCCGCTGCAAATCCTCGATACGACTGATGGGGTAATAGACGCCGCCGGAAGTTTCAGCCAGCTTTCGGGCTTCCTCAGCGGCGCGCGTTGTAATGGTCAGATAACGTGTGCGCAGCGGATCCGTAGTGACCGAGGGCTTGGGCACACTTGCCTCAGGGATCAAGCCGGAGGGAACGTACAGGGGATAAATCAACGCGCCTGATTCGCTGGCCGCGTCCAGGATTGCCGGAAATGGAACGAACGACTTGTTGTCATCACCGTCGGAAAGAATCACGATCGCAGTTCGCTCCCCCCGCAGTGGCTTCAGTGTGTCCGCCAGAACATAGCCCAGCGCGTCATAAAGAGCGGTGGCCCCACCCGCATCAATCTCGTCCAGCTTTTTCGAAAGCAAACTACGGTCAGTGCTGAAATCTGAAATCACCTGGATGTCGTCGCGAAAGCTGATTATGGCGATACGGTCCTGCAGGCTGGTGGTCTTAAGAAAATCGCGGGCGGCTTTGCGGATAAAATCCATGCGCTCTTCGACGCTGCCCGACACATCCAACAGCAGCACCAGGTTGAAAGGTTCGTTGGAAGGCGCAACGTTAGTGATCTGTCGCTCTGTTCCGTCTTCATAAATCGCAAAATCGGACGCTTTCAGCCCGCCAATAGCGCGCCCGTGGCGATCGGTGACGCTGGCATTCAGCCGCATCAACTGCGGGGCAACAACCGTCGCCAGCTCGCCCGGCGGCCGGCGCAAGGTGAGCGCGGGCGCATTTCTGGAAAGTGGCAGCGTCCTGGCATAGTCGCCGAACATGCGCGGACTCACTTTACGAATCGCTTCAACAAGAGCCTCGTCGCCGCTGCGAACGATGGCCCGGGCCGCTTCCGTCAAGGGACGCTCGTGCAAATCATTCGGCACCATACCGGGATCGACGTTCAGCAGTACGACCCCGCGCTGAGTTTTAAAATCCAGTCGCACCACTCGTTCCTTTTCGTTTTTGTCAGACTCCTTGTCGCCGCGGTCCGCTTCCTCATTATCACGATCGCGTTGCGTTCCCTTTTTGCTCTTGCCGGCTCCAGCGCCAAGCTTGCCGGAGATGGTATATTTTCCGCCGGCCCGCTCCTTCACGCGCGGCAATTCCACGTCGCTGAGAAACCGTGGCCGGCTCGACTCCCAGAGAAAGTTGAATTTCAAATTATCCAGAGGCACGTCCGCGTGAATCGTGCCGGTGTTGGTGACAACTTCGGCAGACTCGACGTTGCCCATCACGTCCACCGAGCCTGCGTCGCCTTCAACTTTTACGCGCGAGCGAGTGGGAATGCGCACCGTGAGGTCTATACGATCCTGTTGCCGTCGAGCGCGTACGTCAATATCCACATTGGCACCCGAGACGGCGGAATGAACGTCCGACTCTTCAACCGCCGTCCCCGGCGACGTGGCCTGGATTGTTACTGTCTTCTGCTGCTGGTCCGAGGCAACAATCGTGACCCGGCCGTTCAGGTTCTTAATTGTCAGTGAAACTTTTTCGGGGGTCTTCAGCTCGCGCTCGAACCCTTGCGCCAGTGTCATGCTCGCTACCAGCAGGGCAACGATCACGCTGCAGCCTGCCAGCAGCAAGTGTTTTCCCGGGCGATGGAAACCAGCAAAGTACTGAAGGAACAAACTCTGGTAAGACATGGGTTTTGATCTTGCATGGCGGCGGTGTTAGTGGTCAAGCGGCCAGGCTGCGCGAATGCGCCCGGCCGTCGGCTTTGATTCATGCAATCAAAGGTGATACATGTCTTAATCTCAGGCCGGAAGCTCGCTCGGACCGCATCACCACCCAGTTAAACTGGTATCAATCGGAAATACGACCTGGGTAGCGAGAACCTTATTTCATAGGAGAAATAGAGACATGCCCACCTCAGATCAGTCAAAACTCTGCCACACTCGATGTTGGCAACTCTTCATCGCAATCGCAGTTATCGCCGATATCTTCCTGGCCCCAGCGACTTTATCACTTGGCGTCAAGGCGCAGGCTGGGGCGGACAAAGCTCCCATCACGCACGAGGCAATGTGGTTGATGAAGCGTGTCGGCGCGCCGAGCCCGAGTCCCGACGGCAAGTGGGTAGTCTTTTCTTTAGTTGAACCGGCTTACGACGAAAAAGATCAAATTTCGGATTTGTGGATTGTCCCGGCGGATGGAAGTGCCAAACCACGTCGTCTGACATTCACCAAGAGCGGCGAGTCTGGCGTGTCCTGGAGTGCTGACAGCCAGCGTTTGGCATTCTCAGCAAAGCGCGAGGGCGATGAGGTCGCTCAAATCTATGTGATGGATGTGACCGGCGGCGGCGAAGCCATGCGCGTCACTTCGCTTTCAACCGGCGCGCGCGCGCCTGAGTGGCGTCCGGACGGCAAAGCCCTACTTTTTACCAGTACAGTCTTTCCCGGGGCTCTCGACGAAGAGGCCAACAAGAAGATCGCAGCTGAGCGCAAAGCTTTAAAATACAAGGCCCGTGTTTACGAGAAGTTTCCCGTACGCAACTGGGACAAATGGGTCGAAGATACGCAAGCACATCTTTTCGTGCAGAGCCTCGAGCCAGAGGCGAAGGCCAAAGACCTTCTCGCCGGCACGAAGCTGTCAACGGAGCCCGGGCTCGCAGCTCGGGTCACCGACACAGCAGAAGAGTTTGATGCTGTTTGGACGCCGGATGGCCAGGCCGTTGTCTTCGTGGCGACGACAGGAAGAAACACGGCCGCTTTTGCGAATGTCAACACGGACCTTTTCAAAGTCGCCGCGACTGGCGGCGAACCGGTTCGATTGACGACGGGCAAAGTCAGCTTTAGTCGTCCTGTTTTTCGCGCTGACGGTAAGGCGCTCTACGCAATCTCAAATGCGGAGGGAAGCAATGGCAAGGTCTATAGCCTTGATCGGCTGGCAAGGTTCTCATGGCCGGATATTGGGCAGCCGGTTATTCTGACAGCCACCTTTGATCGTTCTGTTGGCAGTTTCGCCGCCACCCCCGACAGCAAATCAATCTACTTAACGGCTGAGGAAGCCGGCAACGAAAAGCTTTTTATGCTTCCGGCTGATGGCGGCGAAGTTCGGCCGGCGATGGACATGACGCGCGGCGTGTACACAAATCTGAAGGTTCCGCAAAAGGCTTCGTCAGCGATCATCATCGCCAATTGGGAGAGCGGGATGAACCCGCCCGAAGTGTTTCGTCTTAACCCGAACAATAAAACTCAGCAACCTCTTACCGACGTGAATGCCGCGCGCCTGGCACAAATTGACTGGCAACCGTTGCGCCATTTTTGGTTCACGAGCAAGGCGGGGAAACGAATCCACAACATGGTGGCCCTGCCTCCTAATTTCGATGAGAAGAAGAAGTACCCGTTGCTGGTGGTAATGCATGGCGGCCCGTACAGCATGTGGCGAGACAACTGGGGCCTGCGCTGGAACTATTACATGCTGGCTCGTCCCGGCTATGTGGTTCTGCTCACGAACTATTCCGGTTCCACCGGCTTCGGCGAGGCATTCGCGCAAGGCATACAGGGCGATCCACTTAAAGGGCCGGGCAATGAGATCAACGAAGCTGCCGACGAAGCGATTCGTCTTTTTCCTTTTGTGGATGGGACGCGCCAGGCCGCGGCTGGGGCCAGCTATGGCGGACATCTGGCGAATTGGATGCAAGCCAGCACGACGCGCTACAAGGCGCTGATTAGTCACGCCGGACTCATCAATCTTGAATCACAGTGGGGCACGAGCGATACGATCTATTCTCGCGAAGTCAGCAATGGCGGACCGGTCTGGGAACAGGCGCCCATCTGGCGCGAGCAGAACCCGATCCGCTTCGCGAAAAACTTCCGCACGCCGATCCTGCTTTCCGTCGGCGAAAACGACTTTCGCGTGCCTCTCAACCAGACGCTTGAAAATTGGAGCGTCCTGCAGCGCCTGCGCATCCCGAGTAAGCTGATCGTATGGCCAGACGAAAATCACTGGATCCTCAAAGGCGAAAACAGCCGCTACTGGTATCAGGAAGTTTACGCCTGGTTGAAGAAGTACCTCGGTGAACCATCCACACCGATGGGTTGATTCGTCACGGGGCAGACCTGGAGGGGGAATGGAGTGCTGCTCTATCTCATTTCCCTCCCTCGTGTCTCCTAACTTGCTGAATGAATACTCATTCAGTATATTAGACACCAACCACAATCAGTTTTTCCTAAGGAAAAGGCCAACAAATACCGAGTTGACCATGCGAATCGAAAAAGCAGCAGTCTTAGGCGCCGGTACAATGGGGGCGCAAATCGCGGCGCACCTGGCAAACGCGCGCATTCCCACTCTCCTGCTGGACATATCACCGCGAGAAGACGGGGCAGAAGCCCGACCGTTAGGGAGGGCTCACGAAACTGACGCACCTAACTCAAACGGCGATCGCAATCGCATTGCTCGCGCCGGGTTGGAAGCAGCCAAAAAAGCTAGGCCGGCTGCATTCTTCTCGCCCGATCTCGCTTCGCTGATTACTGTCGGGAACTTCGAAGATGATCTCGCTCAGTTGAAGGATTACGATCTGATCATCGAGGCTGTGGTCGAGAACCTGGATATTAAACGCAAACTTTACGAGCGGGTCGAGCAGCATCGCCGCCCCGGCTCCGTCGTTGCCTCAAACACGAGCGGCATTCCCATTCATCTGCTGGCAGAGGGACGTTCGGACGATTTTCGCCAGCACTTCCTCGGCGTTCACTTTTTCAATCCGCCGCGCTATTTACACCTGGTAGAAATCATTCGCACCGAATGGACCCAACCGGAAGTTTCCTGCTTCTTGTTTGGCTTTCTCGAGCAGCGTCTGGGCAAGGGCGTCGTGCCCGCCAAGGATCGGCCAAATTTCATTGCCAATCGCATTGGCACGTATGGCGCGCTGCAGACGCTCAGGACAATGATTGAGGATGGTTACTCGATCGAAGAAGTTGACAAGATGACCGGTCCGGTACTGGGCCGGCCGAAGAGCGCGACCTTCCGCACGTTCGACATAGTTGGCCTCGATGTTTTTTCCCACGTAATCAAGAATCTTTATGAAGCGCTGCCGGAAGACAATGAGCGCGACATGTTCATTGCTCCGGAGTTTCTGACGAAGATGGTCGAGCGCGGCATCCTGGGCAACAAGACTAAAGGCGGCTTCTATCAGAAGCGGAAGGGCGAGGGCGGTAAGCCGGAGTTTTTTGTTCTTGATCCCGCCACGCTCGAGTATCGCGCGTCACAGAAAGTGAAACTGCCTTCGCTGGACATGGCGAAGAATATTGAGGACAGCGGCGAGCGGATCAAAGCGCTGGTGTGGGCCAAAGATCGCGTCGGCGCTTTTCTTTGGAAGACTTTTTCGCGCACGCTGCGCTACGCCGCCAATCGCATTCCGGAAATCGCCGACACGGTGGTTGAAGTCGATCGGGCAATGCGCTGGGGCTTTGGCTGGGAGCTGGGGCCGTTTGAAGCATGGGACGAGATTGGAGTGGAGAAATCAGTTGCCCGCCTGAAGGAAGAGGGCCAGAAGATTCCCGCGAATGTCGAAAAATTGCTCGAAGCTGGTGCTAAGTCTTTTTATAAGAAGCACGATGGGCAACAGTTCTATTTTGATTTCACTTCCGAACAATACCTGCCGCTGGCCGATTCTCCCGGCACAATTATTCTGAAGTCCGTCAAAGACCGCACTGGTGTCATAAAGAAAAACCCGGGCGCTTCGTTGATAGACATTGGCGATGGCGTGGCCTGTCTCGAGTTCCACTCCAAAATGAACGCGATTGGCGGCGATACGCTGCAGATGCTGAAGTTTGCCCTGGGCGAAGTCGAAAAGAATTTTGTTGGTCTGGTGGTGGGGAATCAGGGGCAGAATTTCTGCGTTGGCGCGAACATCATGCTGATGCTAATGGAGGCGCAGGAGGAGAACTGGGAAGAGCTCGACATGATGACGCGCGCCTTCCAGACCTCCACCATGAGTTTGCGTTACTCGCCCAAGCCCGTGGTCGTTGCTCCTTTCCAGATGGTATTCGGCGGTGGTTGTGAAATGGTGCTGCATGCTGATCGCGCACGCGCGGCAGCGGAAACCTATATCGGCCTGGTAGAAGTCGGGGTAGGAATTATTCCCGCAGGCGGTGGCACAAAGGAGATGCTGGTTCGCGCCCTCGACTCAATTCCAAAGAATATGGAGGACGCGGATCCATTTCCGTTTGTGAAGCGGACCTTTGAAACGATCGCACTGGCGAAAGTGGCAACATCCGCGGACGAGGCCCGCGCCTTTGGCTTTTTGGGAGAAGACGACACTATCTCGATGAATACGGACAGATTGATCGCGGATGCGAAGAAAGAAGTTCTGGCGCTGGTGGCCAGTGGTTACGTTCCGCCACCGCAACGCACGGATATCCTGGCGTTGGGAAATGCGGCCCTGGCTACTTTGAAACTCGGTATTCATCAGATGAAGCGCGCCGGGTACATTTCGGATCATGATGCGGAGATTGGCGGACAACTGGCGCGCATTCTAACCGGTGGCGATCTGAATCACGAGACGCGAGTTTCCGAGCAGTATCTTCTGGACCTGGAGCGCGAAGCATTTCTATCGTTGGCTGGCACGCGCAAGACTCAGGAGCGACTCGCGCATATGTTGAAGACCGGAAAGCCGCTGAGGAACTAGCCGATGTCGAACGTCTGCGCGGCTTGATTGCTGGTGAGGCTGCGCCTCTGAATGGTGCGGCTTGAGGCATAGCCTCAGAATGGAGTTACAAGTTTGCCGGAAAGGCACCGCCTTTCCGCACATCAGGCGGCGAAGCCGCAGAGGTAATCATGAGAGACGCAGTAATCGTATCAGCCGTTCGCACGGCCGTTGGCAAAGCGCCAAAGGGAACACTTAGGAACACTCGCCCTGATGAGATGGGTGCAGCGGTTATCAGGGAAGCAATCGGTCGAGTTCCGGGTCTGGAAGCTTCAGAGATTGAAGATGTGATCATGGGCTGTGCCATGCCTGAAGCTGAACAGGGCATGAACGTCGCGCGCGCGGCTGCGATTCGCGCTGGACTGCCGGTTGAAACCAGCGCCATGACAATCAATCGCTTTTGCTCTTCCGGGTTGCAATCAATTGCCATGGCGGCGGACCGAATCAAGGCGGGCGGGGCTGAAGTAATCGTCGCGGGTGGGCTGGAAACGATGTCGATGATTCCCATGGGCGGCCACACCATTCGGCCCAATCCGTACCTGGTCGAGCACTACCCTGACTTCTACCTGAACATGGGATTGGCGACGGAAAACGTGGCGCGCAAGTATAAAGTCACGCGCGAAGAGCAGGACGCGTTTGCATTGCGATCACACCAGCGAGCGGCGGCGGCGCTCGACGCCGACAAATTCAAAGACGAGACAGTGCCTCTGCAGGTCGTGCTCGAGGAGCTGGACGAGAAGCGCCGAAAACAACGACGCGAGGTCATCTTCGACAGGGACGAAGGAGTGCGCCGGGACAGTACCGCAGAAGGTCTGGCCAAATTGAGGCCGGCGTTCCACGTCAAAGGCACCATCACCGCCGGCAATGCTTCGCAAATGTCGGACGGAGCGGCGGCGGCGATTGTGATGTCCGACTCGCGCGCCAAAGAATTGGGGGCGAAGCCGATGGCGCGTTTTGTGGCCTACGCGACTGCCGGTTGCCCTCCGGAGGAAATGGGAATCGGACCAGTCTTCGCCATTCCAAAAGTTTTGAAACTTGCCGGGCTGACGCTTGACGACATTGACGTGATTGAGTTGAACGAAGCGTTCGCGGCCCAATCGTTGGCAGTGATCAAAACGCTGGGCCTGGATCCCGACAGAGTTAACGTCAACGGCGGGGCTATAGCATTGGGCCATCCGCTCGGATGTACGGGCGCAAAGTTAACCGCCAGCATCCTGCGCGAGCTTGAACGGCGCAACGGACGTTATGGAATGGTGACGATGTGCGTCGGCGGCGGCATGGGCGCCGCGGGAATTCTTGAAAGACTGTAAGCAGTAAGCGGTGAGCCGTGAGCAGTAAAATCCGAACTGCTTACCGTTCACTGCCAACTGCTCACTTGCGACTGAAAGGAGCAACTATGTCAGCGGTAATAGAACAAAAAACAATCGTCAAAGGTGGCGCGTTCCTGATCGAAGAGCGAA
>JBDUCF010000361.1:0-3354 GCA_040003545.1 Pyrinomonadaceae bacterium
AGGAAAAGACTAAGGTTGAAGCCCTCGATTGCGGCGCTGATGATTACGTCACCAAACCGTTCGGAATGGACGAATTGCTGGCGCGCATCCGCGCCACGCTGCGACGGGCGCCCAGCGTGCAAGACGAGTCGGCGAAGATTCTGTCGGCCGGTGATTTTCGGGTGGACATCGAAGCTCGCCGGCTCACGATTAAGGAAAAGGAAGTGCACCTGACGCCGAAAGAGTACGACCTCATGGTGTTCTTGGTCCGCAACCCCGGCAAAGTTCTGACGCACCGCACGCTGCTGGCCGCAGTTTGGGGGGGAAATTCTGTAGAGCAAACCGAATACTTGCGCGTGTTCATCGGTCAATTGAGAAAGAAAATTGAACCCGCTCAACCAACCCCGCGCTATATTCTCACTGAGCCCTGGATCGGTTACCGCTTCCTTCCCGGCGACTAATAAGCACCCGAGAGTAACGCGGAAGAGTACCGGCGGGAAATTGCCGAGAACCGCCACGACCACAATCTTTCTCCTGAAGATCCCATTCTGTTTCTTGAAGTAGAGGTTTGTGACGCCTCTGACTTTGCCAATGTTATGAAAGTTGAAGGTAAGGACATGGCGGCTACCATATACTGCGCGCTCAAAGTTCTGCTGTCCCTAATGCCATAGCTGCTCTTCTCCTGAATCTGCGCGACCGAACCGGAAAAATTCCCCACGCCTACTTCCATTGGGGCTCAAAGAATCCTGTTGCCTACCTTTTTGATTACGTGGCTTTTGGACAGGGCGACACCGCCCCGGTCACGCGCGAAGTACTTCGCCAGGCCGAGCCCGACGAAGCGAATCGCCCCTCCATACACGTCGGCGGCTACTAAACTCAAGCCCGTTAATTCAGCTCGACGCTGAACTCAGCGATTGCCTTAAAGCACCCCTAAACCAAACCCGCAGTCAGGAAGGGGGCATTTCCAACACCTCCCTAACTCTTACGAACTCTTTACGAAGCCCTTACTTCTTCCTTACGACTTCGGGAGTAGGCTTTCCTCGGTGGGTGTTATGGCAACCCTAAAAAGAGAACCTGAGCCTGACCTCCTGTCAGTACCACCTGCGATAGCGGGCGGGCCGTTAGAGAATCGACCCATCGAATTAGTCACAGAGAACGGCTTCTCCATTCTCCGCTCATGGGAGATCGACAGACTGTCGCGGCCAGTTGCCGGGAAGTACGACTTCTTAGTCCGCAACCCACACGGATTGGAACCGGCGCGGGAAATTGTGGTTGAGGTGGCGGGTGACGTCATCGCTGAGATCGAGCGATACACCCGGGGTCGAATCGCTCTTCGCAACTCCTTCTGGTCCTACTGCGCCGAACGACACCTGGCGACCTATCTATGGGAAAACGACGGCTATCCGCCGGAAGGGACTCTGATAGTCGAGCAGCTGACTGTCGATGATTTCGATCTGGCTATGCGTTGGGAAACGACCTGACTATTTGCCCCGTGAACTGAACATGGGCCGCGCGGGCGAGCGGTGAATCAAAACAGCGTAGGAGAGAGGAACAAGGTTGGCTACAACGATCAAACGCTTCCTCGTAGGACAAGCCAAGCGGACAGAGCAGGCTATCCACGAGCGGCTGACGAAAACAACTGGTCTGGCAGTCTTCGCTTCGGATGCGCTCTCTTCGACGGCATACGCGTCGGAAGAAATTCTGCTTGTGCTGGCGGTCGCCGTTGCCTACGGCCAGCCCTACGCTTTCAATTACGTCGTGCCGATCACTCTGATCATCGCTGTCGTGCTCACCATTGTAGCAATCAGTTACCGGCAGACGATCCATGCCTATCCATCCGGCGGCGGAGCCTACATTGTCGCCAAGGAGAACCTGGGCACCTATCCCGGACTCGTTGCCGCCGCGGCCCTGCTGGTTGACTACGTGCTGACCGTTTCCGTTTCTCTTTCCGCAGGCGTGGCTGCAATTACCTCAGCCGCGCAAGGCACTCGCTTCGCCGGGCTTAACAATCACAGGGTCCTTCTGTGCCTAATCCTGATTACTTTCATCGCCCTCGCCAACCTGCGCGGCGTGCGCGAGTCGGGCGCGCTGTTTGCCGGCCCGACCTATGCATTCGTCGCAAGTTTTCTGTTCATGATCGGCTACGGGATCATTCATTATTTTCTTTACCCCGGCAGCGTCGTTCCCGTTGCGCCGGAGAATCTGAAACTCGCCGAAGGTTATCATCTCCAGCCCATAACTCTTTTTCTTCTTCTCGGGGCATTCGCGAATGGATGCGTCGCGCTGACGGGCATAGAGGCAATCTCTAACGGCATTCCGGCTTTCAAACAACCAGAGGCGCGCAACGCGGCCAAGACCCTCACCTGGATGGCTGTGCTGTTGACCACCATGTTCATCGGGACCAGCGTGATGGCCTACTTCTACCACGTGCATCCGCACCAGAACGAAACCGTCATCTCGCAATTCGCCCGCACCATCTTTACCGGGCCAATGGGATGGTTCTATTACGTGATCCAGGCAACGACAGCCTCGATTCTTGTTCTGGCCGCCAATACTTCTTTCGCAGACTTCCCGCGCCTTTCAAGTCTTCTGGCCCGCGACCGGTTCATGCCGCGGCAGTTCGCCACCCGTGGCGATAAATTAGTTTTCTCCAACGGCATCATCATCCTGGCGGTCTTCTCCGGCATCCTCGTGGCCGCGTTCGGCGGCGATACCAGTCGACTAATTCCGCTTTATGCCGTAGGGGTCTTTCTCTCGTTCACTCTTTCCCAGGTCGGCATGGTACGCCACTGGCTTCGAGAAGGGCGGGCCCAGCGCGTTGGAGGCGATACGGACAAACCCAAGCAGGCAGCGCACTGGAGAAAATCAATCGTCATCAACGGCCTCGGCGCGGTGGCCACTTTTGTCGTGCTCTTCGTCCTGGTTATCACAAAATTCATTCATGGCGCATGGATCGTAGTGGTGCTGATTCCCCTGCTGGTGACGATGTTCCGGGCGGTGCACCGGCACTATGGAGAAGTGGCGAAGCAATTGACTACTGAGGGACTGGAGGCTTTGGGCCCGATCAGACATGAAGTGATCGTGCCGGTGTCGGGAATGCATCGCGGTGTCCTTCGCGCCCTGCAGTACGCGAACTCGATCGCGCCGGGGCACGTGACGGCCGTTTACATAAACCTTGACGAGGAGGCCACGCAGAAGCTGCGCGAAAAGTGGAAACAATGGGGCGGAGGTGTGGAGTTGGTCGTGTTGGCCTCACCCTACCGTTCGCTGGTCGGTCCACTGATCCATTATGTCAACCGGACCATGAAATTACACGACGACCAGATGGTTACGGTTGT
This sequence comes from Pyrinomonadaceae bacterium, assembly GCA_040003545.1. Lineage (GTDB taxonomy): Bacteria > Acidobacteriota > Blastocatellia > Pyrinomonadales > Pyrinomonadaceae > DASXRU01. Next base: position 3,318 of record JBDUCF010000361.1, read on the forward strand.
GCTGCCGGAATTCATTCCCGCCCGCTGGTGGCAGCAT
>JBDUCF010000362.1:0-3352 GCA_040003545.1 Pyrinomonadaceae bacterium
ACGCACGAGTTAACAGCTTGTGAGTTTCAAGCGTAAATCCTGCGCGCATACTCAGCAACCATGCGGTCACTATTAAACTCAGGCCCGAGCGTGATGATCGAGCGTTTCATCATCCAGAGCCACTTGCGCGGCAGGCCATCGCCGTCACGATCGTAGTAGAGAGGAACAACTTCCTGTTCGAGCGTGCGGTACAGCGATTCGGCATCGTCGGCATCAACGTCGCCGGACGTTTCCACCCCGTTGCCAATCGCAAAACCATTCGTGCCGTCATAGCCTTCCAGCCACCAGCCATCAAGAATGGAGAGATTTAAGCCGCCGTTCATCGCAACTTTTTCGCCGCTGGTTCCCGACGCTTCCAGCGGTCGCCGGGGAACGTTCAACCAGACGTCGACGGACTGTACTAACTGCCGCGCTACTTCCTGATCATAGTCGTCAATAAAGACCGCACGGTCGTGCAGGCGCGCGTCATGCTTCCATTTCGCGACTTCCTGCAAAATGAGTTTCGCTTCGGAATCCTGTGGGTGTGCTTTACCGGCAAATACGAATTGAACCGGATGTTCGTCACTGCTAATAATTTTCAGCAATCTTTCCGCGTCCTTCAACAATAAATTCCAGCGCTTGTAACCCGCCACGCGCCGCGCGAAACCAATGGTTAGCAGGTTGGGATCAAACATGGTGCGCGCTGCTTCAGCATACCCCACGGCCTCTTCGCGATTCACGCGCGCCTGAAACGAACGCTCGCGAATAAAAGCAACCAGCCGCTGCTTCAGCAACAGGTGCGCCCCCCACAACTCTTCATCGGACAAACGGGCAATCCCCTGCTCCCAACCGGCACGCTGGCGCAACTGGTTGGCCCAATCTTTACCCACGTGTTTTTCGTAAAGCGCGCGAATCGTCGGCGCCACCCACGTCGGCGCATGCACTCCATTCGTAACGTGTGTAATGGGAACTTCGTCAACCGTCTTTTCCGGCCAAAGTTTTTGCCACAGTGCGCGCGAAACCTCGCCATGTTTTCGGCTGACCCCGTTCGTCGAACGGGACATACGCAGCGCCAGCGGCGTCAAACCAAACTGCTCGGTAGTGCTTTTCGGATCGGTGCGGCCAAGACCAAGAAACTCTTCGTGACTGAGACCTAACTGCTCTTCGTAACTGGATCCAAAAGAACGCTCAAGTAAGTCAACTGCGAATTCGTCGTTACCGGCCGCAACGGGCGTGTGCGTCGTAAACACGCAGCGCTCGCGCACCAGCGGAACGACTTCCGCGAAACTCAACCCCTTCGCATGCATTGTTTCGCGCGCCAGCTCGAGCGTGAGAAAAGCGGAATGGCCTTCGTTAAGATGATAAACGTGCGGCTCAATCTTCAGCCGCCTCAATAAGCGCACGCCGCCAATGCCGAGCAGCATCTCCTGCACAATCCGTGTTTCGCGGTCGCCGCCATACAAGTGACCTGTCACCCAACGGTCGGTCTCTTCATTCGCAGCGATGTTTGTATCCAGCAGGTACAGGGGAACGCGACCGACATCGGCGCGCCAAACCTGGGCGCGCACTGCGCGTTCCCGAATCATTACTTCAATCAACAACGGCGAACCGTCGTCATCGTTGACCAGGTGCAGCGGCAGAATCTCCGGGTCCGTCTCGCGGTAAACCTCCTGCTGCCAGCCTTCACGATTCAAGCGCTGCCGAAAATATCCCTGGTGATAAAGCAGGCCCACCGCCACTAAAGGTAGTCGCAAATCGCTCGCCGACTTTAAGTGATCGCCGGCGAGGATGCCGAGACCGCCCGAATAAAGCGGCAGCGAATTGTGCACGCCAAACTCAGCACAGAAGTATGCCACCGGATTTTCCGGCGCGAGTCCGCGCGCACTTCCCTGGTTGGACCAGGCTTGGTCCAAAGCCGGAGTCCCCTGCGGGTCAGCCCCGCTGGCGTGGAAGCCCAGGTACTCGTCGAAATCGTGGGCCAGCTTATTTACCCGTTCGCAATAGACGGGATCGTTGGCCATCTCCGCGAGCCGGTATTCCGAGACTCGCGACAACAGAAGACGTGGATTGTGTTCACACTCTTCCCAAATCGCGGGTGCAAGTTCGCGAAAGCAGCCGGCCCCATCGCGCGACCAGCTCCACCAGTAATTCCAGGAGATCCTTCTGAGCGGTTCGAGGGGCGATGGCAGCACCTGAATTTCCGGCATCACTTTGTTGTTCGGTTCTTCGATAATTTCAATCATAGCAATATTCAGGCGCTTCGCGGCTGTGCCGCCTTCCGTGCGGAATGGCTATGCCTTCCCGTAGTGCTTCCTTCAAACCCCTTCACGAGGCCCAGTCTCATGAAGACCGATGAGAGTTGTTCACGGTAAGGCTGAGCCTTACCGAACGGAGTGCGGCAAAGCCGCGTACGGTGGAAGCAACTTAACAGTCTAGGCTTCAAAACAAAGCGGCTCTTATAACACAGTTCAGCGCTCAGGCGAATTTGTGGTGTTGAAGAAAAGTTTCGGCGTCCTGTGATCGAAAGAAAATAAGGCGTATTTGTTGAAGAGTTAAGTTTTCCGCGAGAAATCCTGCGATTGCTGCGGATGAAACTTGGGACGCTTCGTCAAGCGGATAGCCATAGGCGCCGGTTGATATGGCGGGGAACGCAATGGACGTCAGGCTATGTTGCGCAGCCAACGAGAGGCTGTTTCGATAACAGGCTGCCAACAATTCCGCTTCATGCCCTCGATGTTGTCCGAAGATTGGTCCAACGGTGTGAATGACATGTCGCGCCGGCAGTTCACCCGCGGTTGTAATTACAGCCTCGCCAGTCGGCAATCCTTCGGGATGCGTTGTGCTCCGGATCTCGCGGCAGGCTTCTATGATCGCCGGGCCACCCGTGCGATGTATTGCGCCGTCAACTCCTGCGCCTCCCATCAGTGAAGAATTTGCGGCGTTTACGATCGCGTCAACTTTTTGTTTTGTGATGTCGCCGACAGAAACAACTATACGTCCAGCGAAAAATGTTGTTTCAGATGGAGAGTTCAAGCTTTAGCTTACGCGGACGGCAGCCTCAAGGCCGGCTAAACTGCTTCTTCCTTCGGCTCGACCTTTATTTCTTCAAACATGTCCTGGCGGCGCAAGGCATCAGCAACGCCTTTCGCTTTAAGTTCATTCAAGGGATGCTCGGGGTCAGCACTGGCAATTTCAAACACGCGTTCGTCGAGCATCAGCACGCCCAGCGAACCCAGCGTCACGCCCGGCGTAATCAATATTTCGTTCATGTTGTGGATGCGAAATCGTCCGTTTTGCTCGACCCAGTCTTCAATGAAGGGGTCGCGCAGGGCGTGTTCGGCTTCGGATTCCGAAAGGTAAGCACCTTCGACGA
>JBDUCF010000062.1:0-11267 GCA_040003545.1 Pyrinomonadaceae bacterium
GCGGGGGCAAGCCCGCCTTCCTGACTGCAGGTAGATAGTATTGAATCAGGTTTCCAAACTTGAATATCAAAGTTCCATCTGGAAGACATGCAGTCAGGAAGGCGGGCTTGCCCTCGCTCTGGAATAACCCGACATGAAACTCGCTACCTGGAACGTCAATTCTATTCTTGCCCGTTTGCCGCACGTTCAGAAGTGGCTGCAAGCTGCGCAGCCGGACATCCTTTGTATGCAGGAGACCAAGTGCCTGGACGAGAAGTTTCCTTTCGAGGCATTCACTGAGCTGGGCTATTGTGCCACTGTACTGGGCCAGCGTTCCTACAACGGCGTCGCAATTCTCTCGCGCCAGGAGTGTGGCGAGGTCCAGCGCGGCTACTACGATGACGAGGAAGGCGCGCATGCACGTCTGCTGGCGGCAACTGTGCATGGTGTGCGCGTGGTGAACGTTTATATTCCCAACGGACAATCAGTCGGATCGGAAAAATATCAGTTCAAGCTGGAATGGATGAAGCGCCTGCGCAGCTTGCTTGACGCAAGCTTTGACCCAAACAGCCCGGTCATTCTCTGCGGGGATTTCAATGTCGCGCCTGAGGATCGCGACGTTCATGACCCGCGTCTGTGGCAGGGGCGCATAATGTGCAGCCAGGCGGAGCGGGATGCGCTCGAAGAGATCAAGCGGTGGGGATTTACAGACGCGTTTCGTTTGCACAATGAGCAGGGCGGGTTGTACTCGTGGTGGGACTATCGCGCCGGAGCGTTTCGCCGCAACATGGGACTGCGAATCGATCACGTTTGGGTGTCGCATCCTCTGGTGGCGCGCAGCCAGGCCGCTCGTATCGATGCGGAGCCGCGCACTTGGGAAAAGCCTTCCGATCACGCGCCGCTGATCGCGGAGTTTGAGTAGGACAGGCATCCCTGCCTGTCAGTTTGTAACGCGAACGAGACAGGCAGGAATGCCGGTCCTACTCGGAGGGGAGCATGATTGAAAACACGGCGCCACCTTCAGGCGCGTTCGTGGCTGTCAGTGAACCACCGTGTTCAGTGATTACCCGATGGGCCAGTGCCAGGCCGATGCCGTGACCTGCCGCTTTGGTCGTGAAGAAGGGAATGAAGATTCGCTGCAGATCGGACTGTGGAATTCCCGGGCCAGTGTCCTGAATGCGTATCTGAATCCAATCCTTAGCTTCGAGATGGCTTGGGCGTGAAAGACGAATAATGACGCGACGATCAGCGTAGTCTTCAGGGATCGCCTCGGCGGCGTTGCGCATGAGATTCAAGATCGCCTGCCGGAGCATACGGGCATCTGCACCAATCCTGACCTCGCCTAATTCGCGCCCTTCCATCGAAACCCGTACCGATAGTCTTTGGTAAAGCGGCTCCAGCTCCTGCCTGCATTCATCCATCAGTTCCCACGCCCCCACTTCCTCCATCTGCAGGGGCTGAGGCCGGGCAAAGTTCAGAAAGGCAGTAATCATTTCCGACAAGCTGCGCACTTCCTGTAGCAGAGAGGACGCTGCGCTTTTCCCTTTTTCGTTGAGATCGAGATTTTGCAGCAGCTGAGCATAACCATGAAGGGTCGCAATAGTATTCTTGAACTCATGGGCCAGGCCGGCGGACATTTCACCCAGGCTTTCCAGATTTCTCTTGAGTGCGACCTGCTCGCGCAGTTGCATGACCTCCGTAATGTCAGTTAGCAGACAGAGTGCGCCGCGGGCGTCGGCGCCCGCGGATGGATCAATCGGCGCCACCGTCGCTCCGAGGCGGCGACTGCGGCCCTCCCGATCTGTCGATTCGATCTCTTCGCGGCGATAGAGCTTGGTGCTGCGCAAACATTCCTCGACCATCTCCGCGAGCACCGGCGCATTTTGAAAAAGAAGACGGACCGGCTGGCCTAACGCTTCGTCATTCACTCCCAGGAGAAGCCTCGCCGGCGTATTGAGCGCGGTGGCCCTGCCCAGCGAATCGAAGGCAAGCAATCCCGATGGGACGCTGGCGACGATGCGTTCATTGAATCGCTCAGCTGAGTCGGCGCGCTGGCTTGCCTGGGCAGTTAGTGTTTCCAGTTCGCGCTGCTGCGCTTGCAGCTTAGCCACGACTGATTGAAAGGTTTCCAGCACGAAGGCTGCTTCATCGGTGGCGTTGTCGGAGCGGAGCGCGACGGGAGCGCGCCTGGCCTCGCCCACCAACTGCCGGTATGGCCGCAGTAACCAGCGCAGCAAAGCGAGGATACAGAGAAGGCTAATGAAGAGAGTTACGATGAAGCCCGTCAGGAGAATGGGCCGGTTGAGTGGTGACGTTGCCGGGGCGAATGCGTAAAGCGCAATTACGGAGCAGGCGGCCAGCAGGAAGATGGCGGCCAGTAGCGCCACCCAGATTTGCAGCCTGTTTCCGTAGGACTTCATGCGATTTCAGATTTCGAATTGCGGATTGCGGATTTGAAAACGTGGCGGTGATTGAGTCTGTTCAAATTTCTCTTCAATTCGCAATCCGAAATCCGCAATCCGAAATTATCTGAACTGTCCGGCATACCACTCCACGATACGCGAGCCGACAAGCAACGCGAGGACCGAAGCACTTCCTAAAAAGACGCCAAAGGGCAAAAGCATCTGCAGGTTCTTTTCGCGCTGTCGCATCATTACCACAATGCCCGCGAGTGATCCTGACAGGACGGCGACAAAAATTGTCAGCACTGTAAGTCGCCATCCCAGATAAGCTCCGACCATAAACATCATCTTTACGTCGCCCATACCCATCGCCTCAACGCCCCTTAGCTTTTCCCAAAGCCAACCCATTAACCACAACGTCCCGCCACCTGCGAGCGCCCCCATCAACGCGCCCACCAGTGACGCCGCCCATAAAGGCAAGTCAGCAAGGGGACCTGTTGCCAGCGATTGCAAATCATCAAAATGAGGAGCGCCAACCAGGTATGGAACTGCAACGCGGGCCACCAGGGAAAATATCATTCCCGGATACGTGATGGCGTTAGGCAGGAGCATATGTTCGGCATCCGTGAACACCAGGGCCACCAGCGCGCTGACAAACAACAGGTCAAATGGCAAGGCCCACGTTAAGCCGTCGTGCCAGGTAACCAGCGCAAACAACAGAGCGGTTAAGAATTCTACCGCCGGATAGCGCACGGAGATCGACGCGCGGCAGTGTCTACAACGGCCGCGCAGAATCGCGTAACTGAGAATTGGAATGTTATCGAAGGCGCCGATTGCTGTGCCGCAAGCCGGACAGCGAGAGTTTGGAAAGACGATCGACTCGTCACGTGGCAGGCGGTGAATGACGACATTCAAAAAGCTGCCGATGACCGCCCCAAAAGCTGCAGCAGCACCGCAAATGACGGGTAAAGGGAAGGTGAAGGAATTCTGTAAGGCAAACAGGATTGGGCCGTAGCTCATGCGAGGGGCATTGTATCTTGCTTAGCGGGTGCTGCCTACTTACTTTATTTGCGGCGGTGTTGGAATTCTCATTAGCACCGCACTTCAGTGCGGTAATCATAGGCTACGACGTGACCTCTAACCGTTTCAACGGTTTCAGAAATACACCATTGAAACGGTTCAGAGAACACGAGTTGTTTTTATGGTTTGACTGGGTTGTCCACCACTATGTTGTTCGCATGCAGGGTTGTTGAGGTGGCATGCTGGAGACTTGAAACGGCCTTGGTGTAATCCGTCTCGGCGCGCACTTCCGCGTCGCGGGCGTTGGCCAGGGCATTCTGGCGCTGGATCAGGATGTACGTCGTCGATCGGCCGACTGAATAGAGGCGCTGCTCGCCTTCGAGTTGGATTTCCGCATTCCGGCGCGCCGAACGGGCGGCGAGCACACGCATTCGGGCCGTCTCGACGGATTGCGCGGCGTTTCGCACATCTACTTCAACCAGTTGCTCCGTTGAGCGTACCGAAGCATCAAGTTGTTCCCTTTGAATCTGGGCCCCGGCAAAGTTTGCTTTCGCCGTCGTATTCCTGAAGGGAAGCTGAATTGCGACTCCCACGGTGATATTGCGCGTCTGAAATTTGGAAAGATTGCTTAGATCCTTGCCATAACCGCCAATCAGAAACGCCGGGGGCGTGCCCGCGCAGATCTTGTTTATCGATGGATCAGGGACACAGGGCGAGCCGGCCAAGCCGGTTGACGCAATGGTAGCCTGCAAATCAATTTGTGGTCTCATCTGGTTTCTGAAAAATTTCAGATCGATGTCGTTGATCTCGCGTTGCAAGCGCAAACGAAGGAGTTCGGGCCGGTTCTTTCGCGCTTCAGTGATCGCCTCAGGCAGGCTGACAGGATTAGTATCGACCACCGGTTGATCGGTAGGCGTAATCTGCGCAGACCACTGAGGAGCAGTGGGATCCTTTAATATCAATTGCTTTAGAGTGTTTTCTGCGGACGATACAACCTGGGTCGCGGTTAGCAAGGCGGATTCACGGTTGGACAGCTCGGTCAAAACTTCGGCGCGATCCAGAGGCGCCTTGGCGCCGGCGGAGATCTGCGCTTCGATCTGCCGCAGGTTTTCGCGCGAAAGGGTCATGTTATCCAACTGAACCTGTTGGTCGCGCAACGCGAAAACAAGGTCCCAGTACGCGCTTTGTACCTGGGATATGATGTCGATTGTTCTGGCCCGGAAATCAGAATCAGATTGTTCCACCCGTTTCTTTTGAATTCGAATATTGCGCCGGTTGTTGTCTATCGAACGATTACGCCAGAGCGGCTGAGTAACTGTTAGGGCCAGGTTGGAAGAATAAAACGGATTCAACGTGCTGCTGGTGGCGCTGGTAGTGTTTCTGGTATTGGTGAAGCTGAGCTCATAAAGTCCACCGCCGGTGCGAACGTATTTGCTGACCGAGGGACTAAGCGTAAACACGGAGGTAGAAAGTTTTCCCGACGGCGCGCCACTGAAAATGTTTTGAATCGGCGTGACGCGTTTGTCGATCTGGGGCGTAATCGAGAAAATTGGATCGTAGATGCCCTCAAGGGACCGAAGCTGGGTCTCGGCATACCGCACATCATCACGCGCTACTTCGATATCGTTGTTATTGGTCAGCGCCAGGCGCAGGGCCTCGTTTAGCGAGAGCGTCAGGGTGTTGTCACTGGTGACTCCCAAACGGCTGAGGTTTGGCAGTGGCGGCAATGGATGTTGGGTAGCGTCTGTAAAAATTGGTTCTCGCGGCTCTGTTCCCGAAGGCGTCGGTGAGGCGGTCGGTTCACCGGGTGGCGGCGTAGGTGACGCTCCCGGTACGCCAGTCGTTGGTGACGTGGGTGTACGCGTTGGTGGAACAGTAGTAGTTCCCGGCGGCGCTTGCGGAGCTGGACGTTGGGTGCCCGGCGCTGCGGTCGGACTCGTCGGGCGCGTCTGCTCGGGTTGGTTCTGGCCCTGTCCGGGCGGCCGAGTCGCATCGCGCTGCGCTGGGTTCGGCGTCGCCGCAGGAACCTGCGCCAGGGCGCTAATTGCCGTCAGGGTTGTGGCAAATAAGATTGCCAGCACCCGGATTACCCGAAGGGTTGAATTGATCGACATCAAACCAAATGCTCCTTAATTGAACCTGAAACGAAGAGCTCGCGCAGTTTACCCCAATTGAGCAGAGATAGAGCGCCGAGTCATTGCGTACTACGTCACATGCGCAGGCGCGGTTTCAAAAACCTGTGCCAAGCCAATCGCTTGACAGTAAATACACGACCGCATTATCTTCCGATCTCTTCGGCATCAATCCGCGAGCGCCCTTCAGTGCCAGCTGGTTCATGATGGACGTGTGCTCCGTCGAAGGCCGGGATGGGGACGGTAAATCAGCCAGGAGGATAAATACGGAATGGCAGTTAAAGTCGGCATCAATGGATTTGGTCGCATTGGGCGCAACATTTTTCGCACCTCGTTGGGGGATCCGGAAATCGATTTCGTGGCCGTAAACGATATCACCGACACGAAGACGCTCGCGCACCTGCTGAAGTACGATTCGGTCCTGGGAAATCTCGAGCACGATATCTCCGCGACCGCAAACGGGATCAAGGTCGGGGACGAAGAATTCCGTGTGTTCTCGGAACGGGACCCGGCGAAGATCGACTGGGAGTCTGTCGGGGCCCAGATAGTGATTGAATCCACCGGCCTTTTCACTAAAGCCGAAGATGCAAAGAAACACCTGCGCGGTCCCGTTAAGAAAGTGATCATCTCGGCCCCGGCTAAGAATGAAGACATTACGATCGTGCTGGGGGTAAACGAAGAGAAGTACGACCCGGGCGCGCATAATGTGATCTCGAACGCGTCCTGTACCACCAACTGTCTGGCGCCGGTTGCCAAAGTGATTCATGAGCAATTCAAAATTCGTTCCGCGCAAATGACCACAATCCACTCGTACACAAATGACCAGCAACTTTTGGACCTCCCGCATAAAGATCTACGCAGGGCGCGTGCCGCGGCGCTTTCGATGATTCCAACTTCCACGGGTGCTGCTAAAGCGGTAGCCCTGGTGCTGCCGGAACTAAAAGGGAAGTTCGACGGCATTAGTGTGCGGGTACCGACTCCCAACGTGTCGCTGGTTGACGTCGTAATGTTAGTAGAAAAAGAAACCACGACCGAGGACGTCAATCGCGCCTTGAAAGACGCTGCCAACGAAGAGCTACGCGGCATTCTGGCGTTTTCGGAGGAGCCGCTGGTCTCCGCGGATTTCCGCAAAAACTCAAATTCTTCAATTGTCGATGCAGAGTACACGAAAGTAATCGGCGGCAATCTGATCAAAGTGCTCTCGTGGTACGACAACGAGTGGGGCTATTCATGCCGGGTCCGGGATCTGGTGAAATACATCGCCGGAAAAGGGCTGTAGTTTGATCGTTGTCAGTTGTTAGTTGTTAGCGGCCAATTCGGTAGTACGTCGTTGCCATGAGGGTTAATCTCATTACCACCTGGCTTCAGCCAGGTGGCTGCGACTCATCCAAGGATCCCTAAACCGTTTCAACGGTTTACAGTGAAACCGTTAAAACGGTTACTGTCATACCCCGCGTGAGACCACCGCACTGAAGTGCGGTGTTAATGAGATTTCCCAATTAACCCACTAGCGTTGAGTCCGGGGACTCCCACGCATTCGCGAACAACTGACTACTGACAACCAACACTGACTTCAGACCGATGCCCAAGCTTTCAATCAAGGACCTTGACCTCAAGGGCAAGCGCGTTTTCATCCGAGTCGATTTCAACGTTCCCATCAAGAACGGGCATGTCGAAGACGACACGCGAATACGAGCTGCACTTCCCACTATCCAATACGCAATTGAGAATGGCGCGCGCGTAATTCTGGCGTCGCATTTGGGCCGGCCAAAGGGCGAGTTAGTTGAGAAGTACAGCCTGCGTCCGGTGGCTGCACACCTTTCCACCTTGCTGGGAAAGACCGTTGCATTTGTTGATAACTGCGTTGGTGACGATGTTGGCGCTAAGGTCGAATCGATGCAGGACGGAGACGTACTGCTGCTGGAAAACCTGCGGTTCCACAAAGAAGAAGAAAAGAACGACGATGCCTTCGCCCGGGAGCTTGCCAGCCTCTGCGACGTTTACGTAAACGATGCCTTCGGCGCGGCGCATCGGGCGCATGCTTCGACCGGAGGAATCACGAAGTACGTCGAAAAAGCCGCCGCCGGCCTCTTGATGCAGAAGGAACTGGATTATCTGGGCCGCGTCATCAATGATCCGGAACACCCCTTTGTGGCCATCCTCGGGGGAGCGAAAGTATCGGACAAGATTCCAGTATTGAACGCGCTCATCGATCGCCAGGTTGATAAACTTCTGATTGGCGGCGCCATGGCCTATACATTTTTCAAGGCTGAGGGTTTCACAATTGGGAAATCACTGGTCGAGAATGAAATGCTGCAGACCGCACTGGAGATCAAGAAACGCGCGGAGGAGAAGGGCGTCGAGCTGCTTCTGCCGACAGACCATCAGGTGGTTGACAGTTACGAGCCGATCAAGGGTCAGCAAATCCTGGCCAAGACCATCCCCATTGAATTTACGAATGCAGGGCACGCTGGTATGGATATTGGCGTCGAAACAGTGGCGCACTTTACTAACGCGATCAGGGATGCACGAACAATCATCTGGAACGGTCCTATGGGTGTGTTTGAAGAGCCGCCATTTGATCAGGGAACCATTGGCATAGCACGCGCCGTTGCCGAAGCGGCCGATCGTGGCGCTACTGTCATCGTCGGTGGCGGTGACTCAGTCGCTGCTATCACGAAGGCCGGAGTCGCCGATCGCATCACGCACATCTCAACCGGCGGAGGCGCCACGTTGGAGTTTCTTGCCGGCGAAGAATTGCCGGGCGTGGCGGCGCTTTCCGATAAATAGAGCCCGTTATTGTGGACGGTTCGTTACAATCGCCTGCCCGCGTAGACGCGAGGCAGAGACCGGCAACCGCAGAGGGCTCGTCACCTCAGCTGGTTCTAAAGACTAAATTGTTAGTTTGCGCCGCAAGCTGACAGTCGAAAGTCCTCGATTCATAGCTCATCTCCCCGTATCATGAAGCCGGTGCCTTCATGTAAAAAACGGCTTAGAAGTCGATGCTTCTGTTTTGGCGGGTTTGAAAAAGAATTCAATGATTGGGAAGTCAATCAGTCATTACAAGATTGTCGAGCGACTTGGGGCGGGTGGAATGGGTGAGGTTTATCTTGCCTCTGATACCCGGATGGACCGCAAGGTCGCTCTAAAGTTACTGCCGCCGAACTTCACCCGGAATCCAGAGCGTGTGCGCCGTTTCCAGCAAGAAGCTCGGGCGGCCTTGATCCTGAATCATCCGAACATCGTCACCATTTATGAGATCGGAGAAGCGGACGGCCAACACTTCATTGCCACCGAGTTTATTCAGGGTGAAACGCTTCGCACGCGTATGGTGCGGAATTCGTTAACGCGGGGCGAGGCTCTGGAGATTGCCAGCCAGGTGGCCAGTGCCCTGACCGCAGCGCATGAAGCACGGATCGTGCATCGCGACATCAAGCCGGAAAACATCATGCTGCGGCGCGATGGCTTTGCGAAAGTCCTGGACTTCGGGCTCGCTAAGCTGACCGAAGGCCCGGGGGCCACGACTGACGCAGAAGCTCCAACCCGGGTGAACGTAAAGACTGATCCGGGTATCGTCATGGGCACGGCGAACTACATGTCGCCGGAGCAAGCCCGCGGGACAAAGGTCGACGGCCGCACCGACATCTGGAGCCTGGGGGTTGTGCTTTACGAAATGGTGGCGGGGAGGATGCCATTCGAAGGGGAAACGCCGAGCGATATCATCTCTTTTATTCTGCACAAAGAGGCGCCCCCACTAATGCGTTACGCTCCTGAAGCTCCGCCGGAGCTGCAACGCATTGTTGATAAGTCGCTCACGAAGAACAGAGAAGAGCGTTACCAGACGGTCAAGGATCTGCTAATCGATCTGCGGCGGCTCAGCAAACGGCTGGATTTTGAGAATGAGTTGCAGCGCTCAACATCGGCGGAGGTGATTGAAGGCGCGGCCAGCCGCATTTACACTACATCGAATGCCGAGTACATCGTGGGTGCGATCAAGCACCACAAACGCGGCGCATGGTTGGTTCTGGCGGCGCTGCTGGCAGCTTCAGTGGTCCTCGCTTACTTCGCTTACTCTCGCTATTTCGCCGGACGCAGCGAGGCGAGCATTCGCTCCATCGCGGTCTTGCCCTTCACAAATACGAGCAACAACCCGGACGCAGAATACCTTTCGGATGGGATCAGTGAGAGTCTAATCAATAGCCTCTCACAACTACCCGGCGTGAAGGTCATCGCCAAAAGTTCGAGCTTCCGGTACAAGGGCAAAGAAGTTGACGCGCAAGAGGTGGCGCGGGCGCTCGGAGTCGAAGCAGTGCTGACAGGAAGAGTTGTACAGCGTGGCGATGCGCTCGCAATCAGCATTGAGCTGGTGGATGCGCGCGACAACACGCACCTTTGGGGCGAGCAGTATAATCGCAAGCTTTCCGATCTGCTTTTTGTGCAACAGGAGATTTCGCGCGAAGTCGCTGAAAAGCTGCGTCTGCGATTGACCGGCGAAGAGCAACAGCGAGTGACCAGGCGTTACACGGAAAACACAGAAGCCTATGAGCTTTATCTCAAAGGGCGGTACTTCGCCAGTAAGCCGACAGAAGCTGACTTCAAGAAAAGCATCGAATACTTCCAGCAGGCGGTGGAGAAGGACCCGAACTACGCTCTAGCCTATGTTGGATTAGGACGCTCCTATCTATCGCTTGGCGGCGTCCTCGGTTTCGTTTCACCCAGCGCGGTGGCCCAGCAAGGTAAGGCGGCGGTGATGAAGGCGCTGGGGATTGATGAGACACTTGATGACGCACACGCCACATTCGCCAACTTCAAGCTCTACTATGACTGGGATTGGAACGGCGCTGAGACAGAGTTCAAGCGAACAATTGAGCTTAACCCGAACAATGCGGCAGCCCACTCTGGCTACGGCACCTATTTAGAGGCGCTGGGGCGTTTTGATGAAGCAGTGGCCGAACGAGAGCGCAGCCGTCAACTTGATCCTGTATCGGCTATTGCGACTGCGGACGTCGGCTATCCTTTGTACTACGCTCGCCGCTATGACCAGGCACTGAGTCACTACCGAAAAGGTCTCGAGTTAGACCCGAACCTTTCGTGGGGACACCTCTGGATCGGGCAAACTCTTGTACAGCAAGGTCGCTACACCGAGGCAATTGCCGAGATCAACAAAGCAATTGCTCTGTCAGGCGGTAACGTGCGGGACATCGCCACGCTGGGACACGCGTACGCCGTCTCGGGCAGGAAGAGCGAGGCCTTAAAGGTGCTCGATGAGTTGCAGGGCCGAGCCAAACAGAAGTATGTCTCGCCTTATTTCATAGCTCTGATTTATACAGGCCTCGGCGAGAAAGATCAGGCGTTCGGCTGGCTGCAGAAGGCTTATGAGGAACGCCACCCGTATCTAATTCTCATCAATGTCGAACCCGTTTTCGACAGCCTTCGCTCTGACCCACGCTTCTCGGACCTGGTGCGGAGCATCGGCCTTAAGCCTTAAGCAACAGCGACCCTTCATGGCGCGCGTTACTCGGAGTGTTGATGTGATGCCAACTAGCAACTTCAAATGAGTGAGTGTCTACCAGACGTGTTAGAGTACCGCTTCGTTCTTGCAACTAATTGCTTCATGAGGTTAGCCAGAGAGGCTGATATCAACTTCTAATCATGCGCAGACCTGTTATTGCCGGAAACTGGAAAATGTACAACACGGTGGGCGAGTCTGTCGCGACAGCGCTGGCCCTGAAAC
>JBDUCF010000363.1:0-3320 GCA_040003545.1 Pyrinomonadaceae bacterium
AATACCAGCCGCAGGGCGATCAGCCACAGGCAATCGACGCGCTCTTTCGTGGCTTGCGCGATGGGGTGAAGGACCAGGTGCTGCTCGGCATCACCGGCAGCGGCAAGACGTTCACCGTTGCCAGCGTGATTCAGAAAGCGCAACGTCCGACCTTAGTCATCGCGCACAACAAGACCCTTGCCGCCCAGCTTTACCAGGAATTCAGATCGCTCTTTCCGGAAAATGCGGTCGAGAACTTTGTTTCTTATTACGATTACTACCAGCCGGAAGCGTACGTTCCCGCTTCGGATACCTATATTGAGAAGGAAGCGACCATCAATGAGGAGATCGATCGCCTGCGCATGTCGGCTACTCGCGCGCTGTTTGAGCGTCGCGACGTGATCGTGGTTGCCAGCGTGTCTTGCATTTATGGTCTCGGAGATCCGGATGCCTATTATGGCATGCTGCTTTTTGTTGAGCCTGGGTTGCGCATGGCGCGTGACACGTTGCTGCAGCGTTTGGTTGAGTTGCAATACGAGCGTTCCGATATAACGTTTGGCCGGGGATCGTTTCGCGTGCGGGGCGATGTGGTCGAGGTTTATCCCAGCTACCAGGACGAAGCGTATCGCATCGAACTGTGGGGCGACGAGATCGATTCCATCTCGACAATCGATCCTTTGCTTGGCGAGGTGACGCAAAAACATACCACCCGCCTTCCCATCTATCCCAAGTCGCATTACGTAATGCCCAAGAGCACTATCAAGGGGGCGATCAAGTCCATCCGTGATGAGCTGGAATGGTGGGAACCGAGACTGATTGAAGAAGGCAAACTGGTTGAAGCTCAACGTCTGCACCAGCGCACGATGTTCGACCTGGAAATGATGAAGGAGATGGGCTTTTGCCGGGGGATCGAAAACTATTCGCGGCATCTGACGGGCAAGAAGCCGGGCGAGCCGCCGCCAACCTTGCTCGACTACATGCCGCGCGACACGATGGTAGTTATCGACGAGTCGCACCAGACCATGCCGCAGATCCGCGGTATGTTTAATGGAGATCAGGCCCGCAAGCGGACGCTGGTCGAATATGGATTCCGCTTGCCTTCGGCGATGGATAATCGCCCGCTGAATTTCCACGAGTTTGAATCGCGCATGGGCCAGCTTATTTATGTGTCTGCTACTCCAGGGCCCTACGAGCTAACAAAATCCGGCGGCGAAGTCATCGAACAGATTATTCGTCCTACCGGCCTGATGGATCCGGAGGTGGAGGTCCTGCCCGTCAAAGGCCAGATCGATCATCTGCTGGAGGAATGTCGCGTACGCGCGGAACGAAACGAGCGCGTCCTGGTCACCACGCTCACGAAACGAATGTCCGAGGATTTGACGGAATACTTCACCGAAGTGGACGTACGGGTGCGCTATTTGCACTCGGATATAGAAACGCTGGAGCGGATAAGGATTCTGCGCGATTTGCGGCGCGGCGAGTTCGATGTCCTGGTTGGCATCAATTTGCTGCGGGAAGGTTTGGATCTGCCGGAAGTTTCATTGGTGGCGATTCTTGACGCGGACAAGGAGGGCTTCCTGCGCTCCGAGCAATCACTAATCCAGACCATAGGTCGCGCCGCCCGCAATTCAAGAGGGAAGGCAATCCTTTATGCGGACCGCATGACCGACTCGATGAAGCGGGCAATTGACGAGACAAAGCGGCGCCGCGCCTTGCAGGAAGTTTACAATCGCGAGCACGGCATTACACCGCAGACGATCATTAAGCCGATTGAAAGCACGCTTATCAGCGCCTCTGAAGCTGATTACTTTAAGGTGCCGCTCAATCTGGAAGAGTTTGAAGAGTATACCCGCGACAACATCGACGCGACGATCACGCGACTGGAACTTCAAATGCGGGAACACGCCAAACGATTTGAGTTTGAGCGCGCCGCCGAGCTTCGCGATCGCATCAAGTACCTGCGCGAGCGCGAACTGCAGATGGCGTAGCGCGACAAACGAAAAGGCACGGAGAGTAAGCCGAACCGCGAATGGTTTACCTGACTGCAAGTATTCCCAGTTGAATAATGCTAACCAAGACCCAACCCGATGAAATTCAGTCTTTCCTCGGCGACGCGTCCCACATGCACGGTGGATACGCGACGCGAGTTGTCTTCCCCGAGAGCGACCGTGAAGTTGTCGAACTGCTCGCTGAATCAAGCGCCAGCCAAACACCGGTGACAGTTTCAGGCGCCGGCACCGGCACCGTGGGTGGTAGGGTTGCTTTTGGCGGAATTGTGCTGGCTACGGACCGCCTCAATCGCATCAAGAGTATCGTCCACCAAATGGAATCGGGAATAGCCACGGTAGAAGCCGGAGTTATCCTGAACGATCTTCAACGGGCAGTTGCTGCAGAGAAACTGTTCTATCCGCCTGATCCCACCGAGGGGAACTGTTTTGTCGGAGGCACGATCGCGACCAACGCTTCCGGCGCGCGCACGTTCAAGTATGGACCGACACGAAACTATATTCGGCGTCTAAGAGTCGCATTGGCAATGGGCGACATGCTCGACCTGCCGCGCGGTGAAATTCTGGCGAGTGACGGGCTAATTGAAATTCCGACGAGTTCGGGAAAGATCATTGAAGCTCGCTTGCCGTCTTACCAAATGCCGCATACGAGAAAACATGCGTCCGGCTATTTCAATGCACCGCAGATGGATGCAATCGATCTCTTCATCGGCAGCGAAGGAACCCTGGGGGTAATCGTAGAATGTGAAGTTGATCTGTTGCCCAAACCGGAGGGCCTGCTGAGCGGTGTAGTGTTCTTTGACTCCGAGACTGATTTGTTATCTTTCGTGGCGGAAGCAAGAACCCGATCGCTCGCAAACCGGGGCAGTAGCCCGGCCGTTAGGGAGGGCGTCGCTCCCAGCAAGGTATCCGAGCTTGACGCGAGGGCGCTCGAATATTTCGACCCCGAATCACTCAAGTTCCTCCGGCAAAAATACGCAACGATCCCTGATGGAGCCGTGGGCGCGATCTTCTTCGAGCAGGAAACCACCGGGGAGACTGAAGACACGTTGATGGACGCGTGGCTGGGATTACTCGAAAGGCATCATGCGCTCGCTGACCAATCATGGTTCGCAACTAACGAACAGGACCAGGCGAACCTGCGCGAGTTTCGCCATGCGTTGCCGGTGCTGATGAACGAGTGGTTCGCGCGTTATAACCAGCAAAAGGTTTCCACGGATATGGCCGTTCCTGACCAGGAGTTTCCGGGAATGTTACGGTTCTATCAGGAGGCGCTGCGCGGCGGCGACCTCCGGTACACAATCTTCGGGCACATCGGAGACAATCACGTACACG
>JBDUCF010000364.1:0-3314 GCA_040003545.1 Pyrinomonadaceae bacterium
AATCAGGCCGAGTGCGCATACGAGATTTCCCACATAGCACAGCCCGGCAACAACGTTAGCATCAAGTCCCAGAGCTGACTTGTCAGATGACATATTTTGCATGACGATTTTTCTCTCCTACTTTCCGTCTAAGGGTTAGATCAAAGCTTTTCTGGTCGGTCTGATTTGGAGCTTCGTATAAAGGCACGCAATCAGGTTAATTCATGGGCGCAAATCTTATGTCATGACCCCGCGGTATGCAATGCCGTGGGATTCTTTAGGACTGGGAAGGAGCGGCTAGAATAGCAATGAAAGCCAGAGTCTACGTCACACTTAAGCCCGGCGTCCTCGATCCCCAGGGGAAAGCCATTCACCATTCGGTCGAATTACTCGGCTTCAGCGGCGTAGCGGACGTGCGCCAGGGAAAGTACTTCGAGATTGCCATCGACAGCGCCCTGAGCGAGGATCAGGCGCGCGAGTCAGCCACCCGAATGGCCCGTGAAGTACTTTCCAATCCCATCATCGAAGACTATCGCGTGGAGATTGAAGCGTGAAATTCGGCGTCATAGTTTTTCCCGGCTCAAACTGCGATCACGATGCTTATCATGTGATCTCGAAGCACGTGGGCCAACCGGTCGATTTCATCTGGCACCGCGACACGGACCTCAGTTCCTATGACGCAGTAATTATTCCCGGCGGCTTTTCCTATGGCGACTATCTACGCGCGGGCGCCCTGGCGCGCTTCTCGCCCGTGATGACGTCGGTACAGCAGTTTGCCGCGCAGGGAGGCTTCGTTCTCGGCGTCTGTAATGGCTTCCAGATCCTTTGCGAAGCGGGACTGCTTCCCGGGGCTCTAATACGCAACCGCGATCTTCATTTCATTTGCGACCACGTGCACGTGCGGGTGGAGAGCTCTGATACGCCTTTTACCAATGAACTAACCGCCGGCAGGGTGCTGCACATTCCCATTGCGCATGCGGAAGGCAATTACGTTTGCGATGATGCCACCCTGGCTGAGCTGAAACGCGAAGACCGGGTTATTTTTCGTTACTGTGACGAGCGGGGCGAAGCAACTGACGCCGCCAATCCCAACGGCTCGCGCGACAACATCGCCGGTATCTGCAATCGCGCGCGCAACGTGCTCGGCTTAATGCCGCATCCGGAACGTGCCTGCGAAGACCTTTTGGGCTCCAGTGATGGCCGCGATATCTTTCGTTCCCTCGCCGGCACGCTGGCCGCGGCGGCGGCTTAACAGCAATTTTCCAGTATCAATCTCAGGAGGAACTTAAATGAAACTGCATTCAGCTTGGCTGGCCGGCGCCTTGTTAGTCTTTGCGGTGCTGGGCTGCCATTTTTCTGCCAACTCCAACTCAACCTCTTCCGGCGCTATCTCCGAGATCCACATGGCTAAAGACAACAACGGGAGTCCCGGAGACGAAACCAACACCTTTGCGCCCGGCGATCACACGGTGCATTGCCTTGCCAGGCTAAACAACGCGAAGGAAGGGACCAGGATCAAATTCTCGTGGTCGATAGTTGATGCGGGCGGAACCAAAAACGAAAAGATCAAGGAGATAGACTACACCACCAGCTCTAGCGACAATGTGGTTCACGGCCATCTGACTGTGCCGCGCGATTGGCCCACCGGTAAATACAAGTGCGAGGTTTATGTAAATGGGGTGCTCGACAAAACGATTGAATACTGGGTGGCCTAAATGAAACGTTTTCTTCCGTTCGCGATCATCGCGCTGGTGTTGCTGGCCGCGGTCCTTCTCGCCTGGAGGTTGATAGGCTCGCAGCGGCCCGGCGCCCCGAAGTCGGAAACTTCGGGTCCGACTGCTCCGCCTGGTGCTCAGCCTCCACACCTGCGCGGCGATCCCAATGCGCCGGTGACGCTCGAAGAGTACGGTGACTTCCAGTGTCCGCCCTGCGGGCTGCTTTATCCCGAGCTAAAGAAGATCGAAAGCGAATATGGATCGCGGCTGCGGGTTATCTTTCGCGAACGTCCGCTCATGCTCATGCATGCCAATGCTCTAACCGCGGCGCGCGCGGCTGAAGCCGCCGGGCTTCAAGGCCGCTTCTGGGAGATGCATGACAAACTATACGAGAACCAGAAGACATGGAGTGATTTAGCCGATGCAAGTCCCGCATTTACAGACTATGCTCGATCGTTGGGACTTGACGTAGATCGTTTCACGCGTGACCTCGGTAGTGCGGCGGTCGAGACGCGCATTTTTCTGGATGGCGCGCGGGCGCACGCCCTGGGCATAGAGGGAACTCCTACCGTTTACATTAATGACCGCCCGGCCCCCTTCCCGGCTTTTATGACGGTCGATGGGCTGCGCCCGTTGATAAATAAAGCCCTGAATGGAACTGGCCCTTGAGCGATCCGGCGTGAAGCCGAGTTCACTCCACCTCAATTAATAATCACTGGCACTTAATAATCGTTGGCAGTTAACAATCGCTGGGCTCTGAAAAGGGAAATCGCGGTGACGTCGGGGAATCTAAAAACGCTTTCAGTGTGGCCCTTTGCCCTGGCTGCTATCGTGTCCTTGATTGGACTCGGCGATGCAATCTATCTCACGATTGAACACATAACCGGCCAAAGCGTTCGCTGCACCGTTATTGCGGGTTGTTCTGAAGTCTTGAGCAGCTCGTACGCGGTGGTGGCCGGCATCCCGCTGGCCGCCGTTGGCGCCGCCGCGTACTTCGGGGTCTTCAGCCTGGCAACGCTGGCCGCATTCGGTTATCGCCAGGCCGGAATGCTTCTGGCGATCCTGGTAGTGATCATGTTCCTGATGACACTGTGGCTACTCTACCTGCAGGCATTCGTTATTCATCACTTCTGCCAGTTCTGTTTGCTGTCCGCGCTGGTGACTTTTGTTTTGACGGGACTGGTTATCGCGCAACGACGACTGCGGACTGCGTAGCCGGTGCCGTAGCGGGGCCAGTAGCGGGAGCACAGTAGCCCGACCATCAGGGAGGGCGTCAGATAGAAACCATCAGCCGAACACCCCCCTCCCCTACGGTCGGCTACCGCACCATAGCAATCGCGGAACAATCTCATCGTAGCAGTGTCTAAGGCGGCATGAATTTCAGAGCCGCCTTGAATATTTTTAGAGTGTCCGGGGCGGTGGCCGGTTCAAAAACTCGCGCGCAAGTTTTCCTTCGTGAGGACGTTCATATGGCTGAGACTCGATCCAGACGAGACGGTCCGAAACAAAAATCTGAGGTGACTCGACCCATGAAAACCTTCTTCCTAATCGCCATCACAACAGGAGTTTTGATCGCGGCACTGGCCAGTTGTACGGAAGTGCCCGCGGGCAGTAGCCCTC
>JBDUCF010000365.1:0-3306 GCA_040003545.1 Pyrinomonadaceae bacterium
CCGCAGTACAAACAGCGAAATGAATGACAGCGTGTAGTTGGCCACGAAGAAGAATGCCAGAACGGTAATCACTGTCCCAAACCTCTTGCCTAAAAGGATGAACAGAACCGCAGTAGTGGTGCTAAGAAAAAGCGCCACGGTGGGCGTGCCACCCTTGTTGACCCTGGTTACACTTTTGGCGAGCAGCTTGTCTCGGCTCATCGCAAAGAGCACGCGAGTGGCCATCAGGTGATATGCGTTAATAGCGCTCAGCATCGAGAGGATCGTCAGTATGCGAAAGACGCGATCGCCATAGCGGCCGAAGATGGCCTCTGCCGCCACGCCCGCGGCAAATTCCTGGCCCGCGATTCGTGATATTGGCAGCACATAGAGAAGCGCGATGTTCACCAGTAAATAGATGCCGATGATCAATACTACGCCGCCGAACAGCGAGCGGGGAATGTCGCGCGCGGGATCGCGCACCTCTTCAGAAAAATAGATCACGCCGGACCAACCGTCGTAAGTGTAAATTACGGATTGGAGTGCGATGACAAAAGCGCCGAGCAGGGCGAGATGCGCCGGTGTGACCGTTGTCGATCCTCCACTCAAACCGCTGTCGCCGGCAAAGATAAAGGCGGCTAACACGAGCAGAATGAAAGCCAGGGCCTTTAAGAAGCTCGTGACATCCTGCACCACACTACTGAGGACGATGCCATGCCATTGGAGCACAGCAAAAACGATTGCCACCGTAGCCGCGATCGCCGGGCCTTTTCCCGCCAATGCTGGAAACAATGCCCCGGTAAAGTCTCCAATAACTATTGATACCGCGGCCGCGCTGCCGCAGGTTGAAATCCAGTCGCTCCAGCCGACAATGAAGCCGGCATATTCGCCCAGCGCATGCCGGGCAAAGACATACTGTCCACCTGAACGGGGCAGCATAGTTCCCAGCTCGGCAATTTGCACCGCGCCAAGCAACGCATATAGGCCGCCGGCAATCCAAGCGGCCAGGAACCACCACGGGTTCGGTAATTGATTGGCAATTTCACCGGGCGCGCGAAAGATGCCGGCGCCGATAGTGTTGCCGATGATCACAGCCAGGCCAAAACCAACGCCCAGCACGCGCAGCAATCTGCCATGACGCTCGCTGGTTGATTTCAGCGTTGACATATTTTCAGCAAAACCGATTCAGGGCGAAACTGAATTCACTTTATCATTCGCCAACCCTTTTGAGTTAATATTACGTCCGTCGATGTTTCCCCTGCGTTTACTTTGAAAGGACTTTCCCCGATGAAGAAACCTTTGTTGCTAATCAGTTCGTTCCTGACCCTGGTCCTGGCCGGCGGCGCATTCGCTCAAAGCGATGTGATTATTCCTGGCGACAACCTTGTCGTCGAAGGTGTGCCGGCGATTCCCACTTCCCTTGCCGAGGGTGTGGCGCACTACACGGAGTTCCGCAGCGCCGGGCTTTTAAGTTGGCATCCTACGCAGCGGCAGATGCTTATCAGCACTCGATTCGGCGATACTCCCCAGGTGCACCTCGTCAAAATGCCGGGTGGTGCTCGTACCCAGATGACTTTCTTTCGCGAGCGCATCGCCGGGGCGTCTTACCGGCCGAAGACCGGATCATTCTTCGTGTTCAGCAAAGATATCGGCGGTAATGAGTTTTTTCAGAACTACCGCTATGACCTGGCCGACGGAACCATAACGCTGTTGAGCGATGGGAAGTCACGCAATACCGACTGGATCTGGTCACATGGCGGCGAGTGGGCGGTGTACAACTCAACGCGCCGCAACGGGAAGGACACGGACCTCTACATCATCAATCCTTCCGACCCCAAGAGTGATCGGCAGCTGCTCCAGCTCGAAGGCGGCGGCTGGAGCGTCACAGATTGGTCACCTGACGACCGCAGGCTCATTCTGGAAGAGGGCATCTCCGCAAACGAAAGCTATCTTTGGCTTGTGGATGTGGCAAAAGGCGAGAAAACATTACTGACACCCAAAGGCGGGGCGGAGAAGATTGCTTATCTTGGCGCCCAGTTTAGCAAGGATGGAAACGGGATCTACGTAACTACCGATAAGGATTCCGAGTTTGCCCGTCTCGCCTATGTCGATCTCGCTACGAAGAATCACATTTTCCTAACCGATCAAATTAAGTGGGACGTCGATTCCTTCGCGTTGTCGCCTGACGGAAAGACGATAGCCTTCGTCACCAATGAAGATGGCGTCAGCCATCTCCGTTTGCTGGATACCAAGACTCGGAAAGAGAAGCCTGAGCCGAGTTTGCCCCTGGGTGTGATCGGCGGCATCGAGTGGCACGAGAATGGGCGCGATCTGGGTTTCACTCTTGCTTCGGCCCGCTCACCCGCTGATGTTTACTCCCTGGACGTTCGCGCCGGCAAAGTAGAACGTTGGACACAGAGCGAGACTGGCGGTCTTAACACGCAAGGGTTCTCCGAGGCTGAGCTGGTCCGTTGGAAAAGCTTCGACGGGAAAACGATAAGCGGTTTTCTCTATATGCCGCCGGCGCGATTCACCGGGCCGCGTCCGGTCGTCATCAACATTCATGGCGGACCAGAAGGTCAATCACGCCCCGGTTTTCTCGGGCGCAACAACTATTACCTGAATGAGATGGGTGTGGCCATACTTTTTCCGAACGTTCGTGGCTCAACTGGATTTGGCAAGACCTTTCTGAAACTAGACAATGGTTTCCTGCGCGAAGACTCATACAAAGACATTGGAACTTTGCTCGATTGGATAGGGACCCAACCTCGGCTGGACGGCAATCGCGTGATGGTGACCGGGGGTTCTTATGGTGGGCACATGAGCTTTGCCGTCGCGCAACGTTACAATGACAGGATTCGCGCTTCGTTGCCGGTGGTCGGGATCTCGAATCTCGTCTCCTTCCTCGAGCACACGGAGTCGTACCGGCGCGACCTGCGGCGGGCGGAATACGGTGATGAGCGCGATCCAAAGATGCGCGAGTTCATGCTCCGTATAGCGCCATTGAATAACGCCCGGAGCATTGTGAAGCCTATCTTCATAGTGGCCGGGGGCAACGATCCGCGCGTACCGCTGAACGAGGCGCAGCAGATGGTGAAGGCGGTGCGCGAAAATAACAAGAACGTCTGGTACTTGATGGCAAAAGACGAAGGCCACGGTTTTGCCAAGAAGAAGAACGTGGACTTTCAATTCTACGCGACTGTAATGTTCATGCGGGACAATCTGCTGAAGTAACGCATTTCAAAGAGGTATTCTTGTCAGAACCGCCTGCGGTAGCGGGCGGTTGATCTCTCGGTCCGACTTGATTGATAGCGCTAAATCAACCGC
>JBDUCF010000063.1:0-11130 GCA_040003545.1 Pyrinomonadaceae bacterium
ACTCCGCCGCCATATCATAGGCGCGTGCTTTTTCAGCGACGTCCTGACATGACATGGCGCGTTTAAGCGATGTTCCCATCCCGTACTGATTGTTCTCGCAAATGTAAATGCAGGGCAGTTTCCAAAGTTGGGCCATGTTCAAGGATTCATGAAAGCTTCCCTGATTGACTGCCGCCTCGCCGAAGTAGCACAAAGTAACCTGGTCGGTACCTTTGTATTTTGTGGCAAAGGCGACGCCGGTCGCCAGTGGAATCTGCCCACCCACAATGGCATGTCCGCCGAGAAAATTAACGCTCGAATCGAACATGTGCATCGAGCCGCCCTTTCCGCGAGAGCATCCGCCAGCTTTTCCGTAGAGCTCTGCCATCACGGCGTCAGGCGAAATCCCTTTGGCGATCGCGTGGGCATGTTCCCGATAGCTGGTCAGGACATAATCATCAGGACGAAGGACCGAAATGGAGCCAATCGCGACCGCCTCTTGCCCGATGTAAAGGTGACAAAAGCCACCTATCTTGCCGAGGCTATAAGATTCAGCTGCCTTCTCTTCAAAGCGCCTCACCAGGAGCATCTCGCGATACAGTTGAATCAGCGTCTCGCGATCCGTTTCCTCCAGGCGCTCCTTTTGATCGTGCCCGAGTGTTTTCGATTCTTCAGGGTCTGGGTTAGAAGATGAGACTTCCGGCTGTTCAGCGACAGTACTGCCCCCGCTGCTTCTTTCATCGGCGCCGGCTCGCGACCGGGTCTCTGTAGCTCCATTGCTCATTAATGATTAGATTTGCCCCGGACGGCCCTAAATATCGGCTAGCAGGTTCGGAGCTTATCGCTGTGATGCTGGTATATCGTAATGCCGCGCGATTATACGCGAGCGAGGCTATCGCGCGCAAAACATGGCGCCTGAGAAATAAAAGGGCGCACACTGCCAAAAGACAATATGCGCCCGGGGTAATTCCAGGATTCAGCTTATCGGAAGTGATCGACAGATGCCGGCGAGGGCATTGTTGCCAGGGTGAGCAGGTTCTTGCGGGAGTGCTTATCTTGCTGCATGTTCCTGGCTGCCGCGGTTAAGAGTTCTTCGGTAGTTTCGCCGTCGGCGGGGAAGCATGAAATCCCAACACTGATGGAGACCTCGGTAGTTTTCCCGGTTTTGACCGCGAATTTGTGGGCTGCTACTGCCACTCTAATCCGATCGCCAACCATCGCCGCCATCGTCTGAGAGGCCATCGGCATGATGGCGACAAACTCGTCACCCGCGTAGCGAGTCAGGATGTCCATCTGGCGCAGCTCTTTTCGAATGACTCGGGCGATACTGGCCAGGAGGCGATCGCCCACGGCGTGTCCGTAATTGTCATTGATGGTTTTGAAGTCGTTGATATCCATGCTGATAACTGACAGCGGTTCCCGATTCAAACGCTGGCATTCGGCCACTCGCTGTTCGAGCATCATATAGAATCCGCGCGCGTTGGGCAGTTCCGTAAGAGGATCGGTTAGCGCACTCTCCTTTGTCTTCTCAAAAGTAAGCGCGTTATTCAATGCCGAGGAAGCATGCTGGCAAACGGACTCAAGCAGTCGCACGTGTTCGGTGGTATACGAGGTGCGACTCTTGGAGTAAAGCGTTATGGAGCCGAAAGCGCCGTCTTCACGCACCAGGGGCGAGACCAGCACACCGCGGTAATTCTTGGCAATCTCTTCCGGGACACCGACCAGATCCAATTCCGGCGACGCGTTGCACATCGACCGTGCGTTCGCAATAACCCAGCCGGTAATGCCATCCCCTACACTCATGCGGCGGCGGGCGAAAATGTCAGCGTTATCTCCTGCAGTGTGGACCGCAATCGCTTTGCCGGATTTCTCATCAACGATAAAGATAATGCAGCTGTCGAAAGGCACAATCGCCCGGAGCTTATTTGATACCAGCGCGACCGTGTCGTGCATGTTGAGCGAAGAGCCGATCGTCTGGGCAATTTCATGCAATGCGAAAACTTCACGCTGCGCTTCCGTGATCGAACGGAAGCCCGAAGCATTATCCGGCACACCAAGGATGTCGGAGGCCAGACCGGCGTCCGGTCGCGCCTTGGTTACCAGGTCAATGTTCTCGGAGGCTACCTGTTCCTCGATGTCCTGGTGTCCTATCAGATTGTCGAATTCGACTACGTGTTCAGTGAACAGCTCGACGATTTTTGGGTCGAAAGCTGAGCCGGCCATCTTTTGCAAAAGGGCGAGCGAGTCTTCGCGCCTCATGCCTTTGCGGTATGGGCGGTCACAACGGGTCGCATCGTAAAAGTCGACAACTGAGATTATTCGGGCCACCAAAGGAATCGCGTGGGCCGTAAGGCCCTTGGGATATCCACTGCCGTCCCATTTCTCGTGGTGGTATCGCACGATATCTTCCACGGGATAGGGAAAATTCACCCGTTTCAGGATGTCCCCGCCAACCGTTGGATGGATCTTCATTTTTGCGAATTCAGACTCAGTGAGTTTTCCTGGCTTGTTCAGAATGTATTCAGGGACCGCCAGCTTTCCAATGTCGTGTAAAAGAGCCCCCGCCAGCAAGGCCTGTGTTTCCTGTTGGCCTACCTTCAATAGCTTGCCCATCTCGGTGGCATAGATTTGAGTTCGGCGAACATGGCCATGGGTTGTCTGGTCCTTCGCATCGATCGCGATCGCCAGCGATTCGATGGTGTTCATGTGTAGTTTCGCCATCTCTTCAATATGGCGTGACTTTTCGACTTCTGCCTGACGCACTTCGTTGACACGCTTTTCGTTAAAGCGATAAAGCAAATGCACCAGGACGATGATCAGAAAACCGATGAAGACAAAAGGTATCCCACCGCCGCGCAATGCGGAGTAAAAGAGTGCCGCGGCCGCAACGCCGGATACCTGCGTGATAAGCGTCCAAACCAGGCTGTCCTGCGAAAGCAAAGGGCGCGTCTGGCCTGAGTTGGAGCCGATAAAGGCAGCAGTGGCGAACGTGCTGAGCAAGTATTGGGTAATGGCAAACACGCAAAGAGGGAATAGCAACACATCGAATGAAACACCACGCCCCGCGGCCACCGCGCCACCCGCGAATACAAACACCAGGATTCGGTAGAAGAACGAAGCTATGAACGTCGAAGTAACGGCTGTGGCGGTAGTGAAAACAATCGACCGGCGATCGGCCAGGCGGAATGTGGATATGAATCCTACGACTGCGGCCAAAAGCATCGCGGGGCCGAAGTTCGTGGCAGGAGGCAACGCGTACATCATCACCGCCAGGAAGATAAAAGCATCTGCGACGGATTTTTGACTCTGGGGCACACCCATTGTATTTGTTACGGGAACCGTGAACCGGCTGGCGGCAACAGTCAGAATCATCAGCGCAACGAACGGTCCGAGACCTGTCCATCCAGCCAACGGCAAGCTAAGAGTGGACAGTGCGCCGAGGGCTAGTAAGACGCCCCCCAGGAACGTCACCACTCCGAGCAGGCCGAGGCTCTTCCAGTTTCTTTTTGGCATTATTAGCAGTTTTCCTTTGCAAGAAATACAGCGAAGAAGGCTGAGGGCCGATCGCCTCGCGATTTGAACTCTGTGGTAGATTTTTGCTTGGCTTGATGTCGCCACCGGCCCACGCCGGCGTAAGGGGGAAGGTTTAAACCCTTAAAGGATGTGCCAACGGTGTTTGGCACCTGCCAAGAATACTTGTTTCAGGCAGGGTCGTCAACTCAATTGTTCCTTGCCGCGGACGCGTTCGGTGCGGTCTTACGGGCTTTTTCTGCAACCAGACGCAGCTCCTGGCAGTTCAGATAGCCCACGTTCTTTGGATTGTGGATCCCGGTGGGAATTTACGGCAGGAGGCGAGACAATTCCACGGCGTCAGTAACCGGCCGGAGGCAGGTGTAATTCTCGCAGACATAGACCGTTGCTTTGCCTTCTATCTTTGGGCGTTCGCGAAGCAGGGGTACTAGCTGAGCGGCGTGTTCGTCATGCTCGGGCGCGGTAGCGACGACCTTGTTGGGAACGTATCGCCCCCAGATGATGCGCAGGAGTGCTTCGGTGTCGCCAGAACCGGAATCGCCAATGACAGCAATCTCTTTTAGCGGGGAAAGATAGAAATCCAGAGCGCAGAGAGCCCGGCCGAAGGCGGATGGGTATTTCAAAAGGGAATCGCTCTGGATCCTCAGGACTGTTACTCCCATGCGAGCGTAGGATTCGTTCCCGGTTAGCCGGGCAAGCCGGAGAAGCACATCACCTGCTACGGAGTTTCCCGATGGAGTGGCATTGTCGAGATAGTCCTTCAAGCGAACGATCAATTGTTCATGGGCCTTTCCGGTATAGAAGAAGCCGCCGTCCTGGTCGTCCCAGAACTCCTCAATCATTTTATCAGTCAGCATCACCGCCTGTTCCAGCCAGTACAACTTCCCAGTGACTTCGAACAAGGTGATCAGTCCGTCGATAAAGCATGCATAGTCTTCAAGGTAGCCGTTAAGTTTTGCAACTCCGTCTTTGAATGTTCGTAGCAACAATCCTTCTTGCCGCATATTTGCCAGCGCGAACTCGGCATTGCGCTCTGCGGCCTGTCGAAAATCGTCGCGTTCCATGATGACGGACGCTTCAGCGAAGCTGGCCAACATCAGGCCGTTCCAGGCGGTTAGTACTTTTTCATCGCGGCCCGGTTTGACCCGCAATTCACGAATATCGAAAAGAAGTTTTCGGCCACGAGCCAGGACCTCATTCAGCCGCTCAACCGGAACACTGAAGTCGGCAGCAACTTCTTCGGCTGAGTGGGTGACGTGCAGAATATTCAGACCCTCAAAATTTCCGGACGGCGTGACATCGTAGAAGGCGCAAAACAATTCGCTGTCCGCAGTCCCCAACGCGCGGTCGATTTCGTCTCGCGACCAGACAAAAAACTTGCCCTCATGGCCCTCCGAATCCGCGTCCTGGGTGGAATAGAAACCTCCAGCTGTATCGGTCATCTCACGAAGCACATAATCCAGAGTCTCTTCGGCGATGCGGCGGGCGAATGGGTCATGGGTTACTTGATACAGATGCAGATAGAGTCGCGACAGCAGCGCGTTGTCGTAGAGCATTTTTTCAAAATGAGGAACGAGCCATTTCGCGTCGGTCGAATAGCGATGAAAGCCGCCCCCGAGTTGATCGTAGATGCCTCCCTCCGCCATTTTCCGAGACGTCTCCTGCACCATCTCAAGAATCTCCGCGCGACCTGTGCGGTGATAAGTATGCAAGAAAAACTCAAGTGTCATTGCCGGGGGAAACTTTGGCGCGCCGCCGAAGCCGCCATTCACTCTGTCGTAAGAGCGCGCAATTTTCGTGTACGCGCTGTCCATCAGGTCAGTCGTCAGTAATTCATTCGAGCTGGTGGAGGCGCTCAACTGACCGAGATGACGCCGCATAGCCTCAGCGGTTTGGCTGATTTCCGCAGGACGCGAGCGATAGGCGTCGGCCACACTTAGCAATACGCGTCTAAAGCCGGGCATCTGATACCGGTCTTCCGGTGGAAAGTAAGTGCCGCCATAGAAGGGAACACCGTCCGGAGTCAGAAACACCGTCATCGGCCAGCCCCCGTGCCCGGTCATCATTTGCACCGCATTCATATAAATCTGATCGAGGTCAGGCCGTTCCTCGCGATCGACTTTGATATTGACGAAGTGCTCGTTCATCAGCTTGGCGATCTCTTCGTTTTCAAACGACTCA
The DNA here is from genome assembly GCA_040003545.1 of Pyrinomonadaceae bacterium. Taxonomy (GTDB): domain Bacteria; phylum Acidobacteriota; class Blastocatellia; order Pyrinomonadales; family Pyrinomonadaceae; genus DASXRU01. The sequence goes on from JBDUCF010000063.1 coordinate 5,692, forward strand.
TGCTCCATCACATGGCACCAGTGACAGGCGGAGTAGCCTATGCTAAGCAGAATCGGCTTGTCTTCTGCGCGCGCCTTCTCCAACGCTGCGCCGCCCCACGAATACCAGTCAACCGGATTGTGGGCGTGCTGCAGCAGGTACGGACTGGTTTCATTGATTAAGCTGTTGGTATGGGAGCTTTGATTCATGATTGCGGTTCGGCCCGGCGAGAAAACATGTCCTGGACCTAGTCCTTAAACCAATATTTGGTCTTCTTAGCCCAGGGACTGTTTGGATACCGGCGATGGAGGAGGTCGAAGGCAGCTTTGGACCAGCGACCCGTTTCGTTGTCCGTACAGCCGCGTCGCGTAGATGTTACGGCGAGGTGCAGCGCTTCAGGGACCCGAACGTCAGCGGGGTTTTTGTTGGCCCAATCAATAACCGTGCGAGAGAGATAATTCGGCGCGACTCCCAGCGCATCAAGAGTGCTGACTTCTCTTGCGGCGGCGGCCTCTTCTGACTTGCTCAGGAAGGCAGGTAACCGCTGCGTGGGAGACTTCGACGCGTTATCTTCATGGTCCCCGGTGGCGTCAGCCTCTGGCGTTAGAGAGCTTGCCCGGCACCACCAATTGTCGCGGAAACTATCGACCTCGCCGATGGGGGTCGATCTGCCGAGCCCCGCCGTTACCATTGGTCGCAGCCCGGGAAACTTCAGCGCTATATAGGCGACTGTGAATCTTCTTTCTTCGGCGGTATTAGCGGCCTGGTAGGTTGCCAGCAACTCCTTAAGCGTTGGGTAAAACCCGCTCAGCACCGGAATCAACCGCGCGCTTTCTTCGCGACGATCGAGCAGGGCAGCACGCAACCAGGCGGCTTGAGCTACATCGCGGCGCAGGTGTGCAGGCAAGGCCTTCGTTGTCGCAGCGTTTAATAAGAGACTGAGCGGTGCATGTTGGTTGAAGAAGTTGATCGCGTCTTGATCAAATAAGAGGCTCGTTTGCTCCTTTGGCTTTCCTATTTCCTTAGGATCGTCCACCGGGAACTCCCGGCCATCTTCATCGTAGCTAAAACCCGCGGGCGGCCGCGAAGCGTCTCGCAGAAACTCTTCAGCACTACCAGCCAGGGTCATTCTTAGCCCCAAAAACAGGTTGACGGCCGAAGGTGCGATTTGACTTCGATCCGAGCCAAGAATGTCGTCGAGGATGTTGCGTGCCTCTTCGTCTCTTCCTGCTTCCATCAACAAGCGAACGCGGTAGAACGCGACAGTTTCAAAGCCGGACGAGTGATGAGCAACTTTCGAGGCAGCGGTTAGTAGCGATGTGGTCTTCGGATTCTTTGCGTCCACCCTGGACAAAACAGCGACCAGCCAGGGAAGAGAATGTGTCTTGTCGTATCTTTGCAACGCGTGCTCGAGTGAATGGGCATCGTTATTTTGAAACGTCACGATCCAGTCGGTAACATCGTCCTCTGTTACCGCCGCCGGAATCTCTTTGCGCGCCGCGGCTGCTTCTGCATCTTCTCCGACGAGCTTGTCGAGCAAGGCGGTGTAATCCCAAACGTCCTGCTTCAAAGTCTCGTCCGGATGTTTCCGGATGATCGACCCGGCCAGCTCGCGCAGTTTCTCTTCGGGATGAAGTCGCAGCCGCACCAAATTCAGAAGACGGACCGACGCGTGATGCTGAGATGACAAGGCCCCATCGCTCAAGATCTGTTTCAGTTTAGTTTCAGCTTTGGTAAGTGCTACTGGTTTGTCTTCGTCTTTACCCAGGCTGGCCTGGCGCAGAAAAGTGCGGGCGACCATGTACTCCGCGACCGGTCTCCAGGAAGAAGAGTTGTCGCGGGCTATCGAGGTAAATTGGTTTTCGGCATCCACCAGGCTCGCCGCATAGAAATTCGCCGCGGCAATCTGATACGAACGGTCCGCGCGCAGTAACGGATCGGCTGCCGCGGTTGCGGCGTCCGGAACAGCGTGGCCCTCAGAACAATTTGAAAAGACCGCGTCTTGCGCGTTCACCCAATCTTTAAGCTCCGCACTATCAGCGCCGAACTTCTTCACTCTTTCTTTCAGGGTCGCTGCTGCAGTGGCAAAGGCATCCTCCTGGCAGTTGAGATAGCTTTCATATTCGTTTGGCTTTTCCCGATTGCGATACAGGCTAATCTTTGGGGCTGCTGCGACGCCGGCGACTTTGCTTCGCGCATCCAGCCAGGGTTTTATCCACTCGTCCTCGGGTGCGTTCCAACTTAAATCCAAACGCTCTTTCCAGAACTCCAACAGCGCCCGCTGCTCGCTCGGGTCGAAGGTCACCCCTTGGAGTTGCCGATAAGCCGCGAAAAGATACGAGCGCGCATAGGACGGTTTGACCACTCCGATTTGTCCCTGCACAAACTTATCGAGCGGAATATCCGGATGCTTCTGGTAACTAAAGATCGCATCCAGGAAAAACGGCCCGCACGCTTCACCCCGTCGTCCGGACAGAACGAACAGTGCGGAAACTGCGATTGCGCCGATGATGGCTGTCTTCAGGGTTCTAGTAATCATTTGTGATCCTGGCGCGAAAGCCGGCCAGGGACGCTTTGGTCCAGGGCTTTGGATTAAAGACATAAAGTCGTTTGGTGGCGTCCAGGTGTTCTATTGGTTCGTCCGTGGCAATTCCATAACTGTTGCGACACGGAGCTGCCGCGAAGCCCTGTCCATTCTCAAGTCGCGCCAGAACTTGTTGCCGGTCCGGCCCCATCCGGAAGAGCATCGGCACCGCATCTTCGATCGGCAAATCTGTTAGCCAGTCGTCGCCGGTGCACCAGGAGCTAAGGGCCGTAATCGATAGCGTCAGATTCGGCGGCAAATTACGGCGTACGTCAGCGATTAACTGGCGATAGAAGGCGCGCTCAGATTGTCTGGCGTCAAAGTCGATCTGTACTGAGGCAATGCCGGGCAGCGCGGACATCGCAATCAGGTTCGACGCCAGTTCTTCGCGTTGACCGTTCGAAAGTGTTGGCGGCTCCAGGCGATCAGTCTCGATTCGCGCTACGGCCGTTAGCACTGTGCCCCCCGGCACATTCAGAGGCTGAAGCCGGGGCCGGGCAATCACCGTGTCGCCGCGGAGATGGATTGTACGGGCCAGAAAGGCCACGCCAACTTCATTCGGGTCGATGAAACTCAGGTCGCTGGGACACTCCCAGGCCCATAAGATCAGCTGCGGCATTTGATTGCTTCGTGCTACTGGACCTGGGTTTCCCGAAGCCAGCAGGCCTGAGCGCGCTCGCGTGAATACCAGCGCCAGCGGTGAAAGGAGTAGCGCGGTGCCCAGCAAGGCAAGGGCGACTCTCTTTCTGGATGCGGTGATATTGATCATCGGAGAATTGCCTGCGGAGTGTACACCAGCAGCTATCACGAAGAAAGTTTGACGCAGACCGACTCAAAGTTTGGAAGGGCCGTGGCCGATGTCTTAGTTTCTCCTGTCTTGTGAGGGGCCAGAGTTCGGCCCAGTTCGCGCCTTCGTTTCGCGCGCATGGGCGCAAAACTAAGAGAGTCACCGAGGTTGAGTGCCTTCGCCCGAACAGAACCCTTTTTGCTATACTCCCTGACTGAATGACCATTCATTTTGCATCTGTGGCGACAGTGTCGGAATAAGGTTGCACCAAATGGAACGAGAAAGTTTGGACATGGATGTTGTGTTCGTCGGCGCGGGGCCCGCGAACCTCAGCGGCGCGCTGCACCTCGCAAATCTGGTTGCCAAACACAACGAAGAGGTCGCCAACGGCAAGCGGCAGGGGCCGGCGCTGAGTGACATCGAGATCGGAGTTATTGAAAAAGGCGCATCCGTCGGCGCGCATATTCTCTCCGGCGCTGTCATGGATCCAAAGGCCCTGGCAGAGCTGATTCCGGATTTCATCGAGCAGGGCGCGCCGCTCGAGTCTCCCGTCAAAGAAGATCACTTCCTTTTTTTAACTGAGAAGCACTCGATTCGATCTCCACTGACGCCGCCGCCGTTGATGAATCATGGCTACTACATTGTTTCGTTGAACCGGCTTACCGCGTGGTTGGGCGAGAAATGCGAAGCAGCCGGCGTGAATATCTTTCCTGAATTTCCCGGGGCCGAAATGCTCTACGACGAGAGCGATCGGGTGATCGGCGTGCGCACTGGCGACAAAGGCATCGACCGGGAAGGGAAGCCGAAAGCCAATTTCGAACCGGGCGTTGATCTACATGCGAAGGTGACGGTGCTGGGCGAAGGAGTCCGCGGATCGCTGACGAAGAAATTGATTGAGCGGCTGGCTCTGGACGAGGGTCGGGAGCCGCAAGTTTACAGCCTGGGTGTGAAAGAGCTCTGGGAACTGCCTGACGATCGCTATCCGGCAGGGCGCGTCACCCACACGCTTGGCTTTCCTTCCGACCAGTGGACCTATGGCGGTGGTTGGATCTATGGAATGCAGAATCGCATTATCAATATCGGGTATGTGACCGGATTGGATTATCGCGACCCTCTGCTTGATCCGCATGCTGAGTTCCAGCGCTTCAAACAAAATCCGTTTGTGGCAAAACTGCTCGACGGCGGCAAGATGATTCGTTACGGCGCCAAGGCCATCGCTGCCGGCGGCTGGCACTCAATGCCTCGCCTCTATGCCGACGGCGTGCTGCTGGTCGGTGACTGTGCTGTGTTTTTGAACTCGGCGCGGTTGAAAGGAATTCATACCGCCATCAAAAGTGGCATGCTGGCCGCCGAAACTATTTTTGAAGCCTTAGTGGCTGGAGATTTTTCCGCCACCAGGCTAAGCAGCTACGAAGACCGCGTCAAAAATAGCTGGATCACTCCCGAGTTGAGAAAGTTCAGAAACTTTCACGCCGGCTTTCGTCATGGCCGCTGGTTGGGAATGGTTAACGCCGGCCTACAGTTTGTGACCGGAGGGCGCGCCTGGGGTTTGTTCGATCGCGATCACGCCGAAGCGGGCCATGAGGCGATGCGAAAGCTCTCGGCGTATGGCTATCATGGCGACGACCCTGCCCAGCGCTACGACGGTTTTCGCTTTGACGGCAAACTCACTTTCAACAAAGTCACAGACGTTTACCACGCCGCCGTGGCCCACAACGAAGATCAGCCGGCCCACCTGCATGTGCTCGACACGAATATCTGCTCGACGCGTTGCGCCGAAGAATACGGCAACCCCTGCCAGCGCTTTTGTCCCGCCGCCGTTTACGAAATGGTCGAAGAGGTAGCGCAGCCTGCCAACGATGTAGCGCAGGCTGCCAGCCTGCGTCCGCGCGAAGCCGGAACCGCCGGCGCCCTCAGTGAACCTCAAACAGATAAATCAGGCCACTCGGGTTTCGAGGCGCACCCCATCCCAAGGCGCCGGTTGCAGATTAACTTTTCCAACTGCGTTCACTGCAAGACCTGCGACATCATGGATCCTTACCAGATCATAAATTGGGTAACACCGGAAGGCGGCGGTGGGCCGGATTAT